>CABMCA010000117.1 GCA_902384525.1 uncultured archaeon | reverse complement strand
GTTGATTAACATCAGTACAATTGTTTTTGCATCTGCTATAGCGCTTTTTTTCTGGAGTTGCTATAGGCAGTTTCGCCTCCTTTTGCTTGGCAGGCCGGAAAACCGTTTCAATAATATCGGTAAGCGCATAGAGGGCGTGCTGTATTACGCATTTGGGCAAAGATGTACTGTTTCACACGGATACCGTTTTGGCTGGAACCATCTTGTTCTTTTCTGGTCTTTCATGATATTATTGGTAGCCAATACAGAATTCCTGCTTGAGGGACTGTTCCCTGATTCCATAAGTTTCTCATTGCTTCCTTCCAGCGTGTATCATCCATTGGCTGTTTTGATCGAGATTGCATCAGTTCTTGCCCTGCTGGCAGTTTGTATAGCGGTCATCCGCCGCCTGGCATTCCCTCCTTCTTATATTGAAGCCAGAAGCAGGGACGCTTTTATAATTCTCGGTCTGATCGCCTTACTTATGCTCGCCTTTTTCGGTTTGCATGCCAGTGAGATAGCTCAAGGTAATGAAGAAACAGCATATTTTATGCCTGTATCTAATTTTGTAGCTTCCGCTTTTTTTTCGAATGTTCCGGCAGGAAGCCTGAATGGATATATCGATGCTTTCTGGTGGCTCCATGCCATTGTTCTGCTGGTTTTCCTGAATTATCTGCCTTACAGCAAGCACATGCATATTCTGACAGGCATCCTAAACGTATATTTCAGAAGCCTCACGAAGGTCAACACCCAGCCCAGGGAAGAGTTCAAAAAGGGAAATGAATTTGGTGTCGGGAAAATTGACCAGTTTACCTGGAAAAACTTAACTGACTCATATTCCTGTACCGAGTGCGGCCGCTGCTCGGATAATTGCCCGGCTACAATTACGGGTAAGATGTTAAATCCAAGGCTTGTTATTCATGATATGAAAATCAATCTGTTGATAAATGGTCCAAAGATCATGAAAAATAAAGAAACTGTATTACCATTGATAAAAGGTGGAATAGAAGGTAGTATTGCAGATCAGGTTGTCTGGGACTGTACGACCTGCGGGGCATGCATGGAAGTTTGTCCGGTGTTTATTGAGCATGTTCCGGAAATCGTTGATATGCGCCGAAATCTTGTAGAGATGAACGCAAAAGTACCTGATGAATTATTGGCTCTTTTTGAAAATATAGAACAGCGCAGTAATCCATGGGGCATTGTACCTGGAGATCGTACAAAATGGGCGGCAGATTTAGATGTTAAGCCTTTTGAGACTGGTAAGACCGAATATTTATTTTATGTTGGATGTTTTGGCTCTTTCGATGCACGCAGCAAAAAAGTATCCCAGGCAATATCAAAAATCCTGAATGCCAGCGGCATTTCATGGGGTATCCTGGGAAAAGAAGAGTTGTGCTGCGGCGACAGCATGCGCCGTCTTGGTAATGAATTTGTTTTTGATCGCATGACCCTGGAAAATATCCGGCTATTTAAAGAGAAGGGCATAAAGAAGGTCATCACTCAGTGCCCGCACTGCTATAATACCTTCAAGAACGATTACCGGCAGTATGGCGTGGAACTGGAAGTTATTCATCATACTGAGTTGATATATGATATGATAAAATCGGGTAAGCTGAAGTTGAATGATGCAAAGGATTTTGGAAATCTTGTGTTCCATGATTCTTGTTATCTGGGACGCTATAACGGCATATACGAAGCGCCGCGAAATGTTATTGCTTCTGTAACCGGCCGGGCGCCGATCGAGATGGAACGCCGCAATGACAGGTCTTTTTGCTGCGGCGCCGGAGGCGGACGAATGTGGATGGAGGAGGCCACAGGGAAACGTATCAATGTTGAGCGGGTCGAAGAGGCTATGAAAAAAGATCCAGGAACGATTTGCGTGTGTTGCCCATACTGTATGACCATGTTTGAAGATGGGATAAAAGGCATCAAAGCCGATGATAAAGTGCAGGTGCTGGACCTGGCCGAGATCGTAAGTGAAGCATTGAAGTGATACCCATACTGTTATTAAGATTTTGTTTACATGTAATTTAAAGTATGATGAGCATTATTAGTATACATAGGTTGATGATCCGAACTTGAAACTTAATCAATTTTTAAAAGACCTTGAACTGAAACAGGTCCAGAGATGGACTTTATTCAGTATCCTTATCGGTATTGTTTCAGGTTTCGGGGCAATTGTGTTCTATCTTGGATTGGACATAGTTTCAAATTATGCCCTTGGGGGTGTAGGCGGTTATTATCCTCCTTCACCGGGAGGGGAACTTTCATTATTCAGTCACCCTGCAACCGGGGTAAGATGGCTTCTTTTCTTATTGCCGGCAGTTGGCGGATTAATTGCAGGCATTATCATCTATACTTACTCCCCGGAGGCACAAGGGCATGGCACTGATGCCGTTATTGATGCTTATAATAATAAAAGAGGTTTTATCAGGAAAAGAGTTCCGCTCACTAAAGCGATTACATCAATGATAACCATCGGCTCTGGCGGGAGCTCTGGAAGTGAAGGGCCTATCACCCAGATAGGTGCTGGTTTTGGTTCAACGCTTGCCACATTTTTTAAATTGAGCGACCGTGACAGGAGAATAATGGTCATCTGCGGTATGGCGGCAGGCATTGGCAGCATATTCAAAGCACCTCTTGGAGGATCTATATTCGCAATAGAAGTACTCTATAAGGGGGATATGGAAACAGAGGGTCTTGTTCCTGCATTCATCTCATCCACAATCGCATATTCCATATTTTCATCCTTTTTTGGCTGGGGGCGCGTATTTACGACTCCCAGCTTCAAATTCACAACGCCCACGGAACTCATATTTTATGGCATTCTCGGTATCCTGAGTGCCGCAACAGCCATATTATTTGTAATCATTTTTTATGGTTTGCGAGACAAAGTATTCAAGCCACTGAAAATTAAACCTCATTTCAAACCTGCTATCGGTGGACTACTTGTAGGTATCATTGCAATGTTTTTCCCGCAGGTTTTGGGGATCGGTTATGGATGGGTCCAGATAGCAATGAACGGTGATTTTGTAAGGATGTCAATAGTTATCATGATGGTACTTGTTCTTTTAAAAATACTTGCAACCTCATTTACAATATCATCAGGCGGAAGCGGTGGTGTTTTTGCCCCTTCTCTTGTCATAGGGGCAATGATAGGAGGGGCTTTTGGCCAGATAATGAATCTGATATTCCCGAATATCATCTCCCAGCCTGGCGCTTATGTTGTAGTAGGAATGGGTGCGATGCTTTCTGGAGTTGCAAAAGTTCCCATAGCAGCGATCATTATGATATCAGAGATGACGGGGAATTATAACCTGCTTGCTCCGATGATGGTAGCATCGACCCTGGCATATGTTCTTTCAGGCAAATGGACGATTTATGAAAAACAGGTAGATAACCGTGCTTCTTCCCCCGCACACAGGAGAGAGATGACGGTGGATATACTTGGGCGTGCTAAAGTGGAAGATGCAATGAGCACAAATATTGTTACTATCAACTCATCTGTGAGCATCCACGAAGTGCTTGATCTCATACATAAATATGGTTACACAGGTTTTCCAGTCGTTGATGATAACAAACTTGTGGGTATAATCACGTTTGAGGATGCAGAGAAAGTATCGCCGGATGCAAGAAAAATAACTGTGGCAAAAGAAGTTATGACAACAAAACTTATAGTAGCAAAGCCAGAAGATTCACTTGAGTCTGCTCTTTTGAAACTTCTCAATAATAAGATCGGACGATTACTTGTAGTGGAAAACGATGATGCTGCAAAACTTGTCGGGCTTGTTACAAAATTAGATATCATAAAAGCTCATGCAAAATTGAGTTCAGATAGATAGGGATTATTTCAAATAGACAATATTTTTTTCTATCAATCCGTTCAAAAAGCCATTGCATTTGGATTCAGCTTCAGTAAAAGGGATTTGATATTTTTGTTTGATAAGATCAATTATTTCGGATATAGTAGATTCCCCATTGCTTTTATCCAGAATATCCCTGGCAAGATCAGAAATTGTAAAAATCCTGTTATTATCTATATCAAATAAAACATTCACTTTTTCTTTTTGGAGGTTTCCAGGTTTATTTCCTGTAAGGCCGGAATGAATTATCTGCGCCAGGTTAAAATTGAACGTCCCGATAAAGACCCCTTCATTCAGGACAGGTTGAGAACCACTTTTTTTTGTAGATTTATTCGCGGTCTTTTTCCTGTTCTGTATCGCCCTGATCAATCCGGATAGATCCGCTACTTTGTTATTAGATCCTTTGTAGTGGGCAATATACAGGAAAAGATGCTCCCGGTCAAGATTGCTCCAGATGGGCAAATCCGGGTATTTATGAGCAAGTTTTGCATAGAATTACTGGATTACACCTTCGGTATCCTTTTTCGATAATCCCGCCGAGATATCACAATCATACCATAAAGACAGGTCAATAGCGTCATCTTTGTATATTTTGGAAATACTGAAATTATCAGGATTTTCATATACTTTTGAATGCTTTGTGAGCTGGAAACTCCCGAAAGACATTGAACGGATCTTGTCACTATTATGCAAAATAAAATCCATGGTTTCTCTTGCTTCACTGTGGGTTTCAGTAGGAAAACCGAATATCAGGAAAAGGTGCGCCCAGATGCCAGACTCCTTGCAAAACCTGCAAATTTTTAATACATTCTCTTTTTTGATTCCTTTATCCATGCACTTAAGGACCCTCTCATTTGCTGATTCCAGCCCGAAATAAAGCATCTTACACCCTGCCTGTGAGAGCCTGCTGCCAAGTTCGTGGGAAAAGGATGACTCAAATCTTGAATCTGCAAGCCATGAAATGTCCATTTTTTCATCGATTATCCTGTCTGATAATGCGCCAATTATTTTTGTGGACAAACCCTCATCCTGGAAAGTGAAAAATTTGGTTTTGTGTTTATTAGTCAATGTTTTGATATCGTTAAAAAGAAGGTCAACATCTCTTGGCCTGTATTTACCTGAATAACCAAATCCGTGGTCACAAAAAGTACATCGGTTCCAGTAACATCCTCTTGATGAAAGAACAGGAATGACAAGTTCTGGTGATAAATATTTATCAAGCGGGAGACCATCAAAGCATGGGGTTGGCAATAAATTGATGTCTTCCCCGCTGGAACTGAGCCTGTTTACTATGATCTCCGGGCCTTTTTTATAAATTAAATTGGGAATATCCCTGATATCAAATCCATTGTCCAGGTGTTTGATAAGACGCAAAAGGGCAGTCTCTCCTTCGTGGACTATCACGCTGTCAAACACTGAAAAAAGATCTTTTGTTTTGCTTATCTCATTTATAAGACGGGTGAAAACACTGCCCCCGATATTAATATGTATTTTCGGATCGGCTTTTTTAATAACATTTGCAAGTGTTAATCCCGGTATTAACTGGCTTATATTTATTATTGAAATACCTATTAGTCCCGGGTTCCCTTCAAGTACTTCCGGAAGTGTGTATTTTTCAAAATATTCAATAAAAATATTTTCTTCCCTGTCATTTATAGCCTCAAGAACGTCCAAACTTTTTCGGCATGAATGCCGCATATCATACGAATGAAATGTAAGGTTTGAAGGATAATAAGCAGATGATGCAAGTTTAAGGCCAAGTTCAAGGATTTTAAAAGCATTGAATAGTTTTTCTATATCATAGAAATCTTCTTTGCTTTTTATGATGTTTTTAGCATCTTCAACACCATTAATAACATAATCCCCGAAAAGTATGGAACTACTCAAAGCTGCATATTGTTTTTGGAATTCAGGAGATAATTCTTTTTTTGATTCAAGTTCATGGAATTTTGTTTGCGCTTTATCATAGTAAACCTGAAGCCCTTTTTTAATTAAAAGATGATCATAAAACGAGGTATTGATATCGATCTGGGAAACATTGCAGTTATTGGCTTTTAAGAAAGCGGTTAATGAAGGGAGGCTCAAATAAGGCTGTGTTGGTATCCATTGAGGTGGGAAGAGTAATTTTGTAAGCATGATATTTTAGTTGTGATTATGGATAAATAGGATAAAACAGTTTCGACGTTATCATTTTTTTCCCTGGATTTTCTGGCATATTCATATTATTCTGTATAGTCCTGAAACCTTTGGCCTTATATACCAATCTTCCCGAGATGGGAAAACGGAATAAGGTTGTAAAACTAACAAAGAAAAAAATAAACTATATCATTCGCGCCAAGACCAGAAATGATAGTAACAAAAATATATCAGTGGACATGAAAATCAGTAAATCCACTGTAAAGCGTGTATGGACATATTGGTTAAAACACAAAGCTCCAATACCAATAAAAAAATTTGGCAGGAAAAAGCAAGTGACTGATGAGAAATCTGTGTAGGATCCATGATGTCCTTCTGGAAAATGGATTGGCCAAAAGAAACAAGAATAAAAGTGGGAGACGGAAAGCCTGGATTCGATATGAAAGGAAACATAGTTTATCCGCAGTGCATCTGGATTGGCAT
>CABMCA010000116.1 GCA_902384525.1 uncultured archaeon | reverse complement strand
TTGCTGTGGGAAATAGCGATGAACATCCTCCCAACGATATGCATTCACGGTCATAATTAATTATTTTTAATATTCAATTAATCTTCACTTATTAAAAAGTTACCCCATGAGGTCAGTGGACACTAACACTAAACAAAAAGCAAAGATATTTGTCATAATAAATTAATTAATTTACCTGATGGAAAAAACGAACCCCTATTTCACAGCTTCTGCGGCATCATTAACATATTTTGTCACATTCATTATTCTAAAATATCTTTTACACGATAAAGTCCTGGACTGGCAAGGTGCGCTAATAGGTGCTTTAATTTTCTGGGCCGTAATTTTTATTGTTCATCAAATCCTTAACAAGCGCTCTGATAATTTGGATTAATATTATTCTATAAAAAAGAATGGTTTAAAGTATGTTATAATTTTTTTAATAATATATAAATTATATACACAACGATTAAAAATATAACGAGTTGTAAAATAATCGCAGTAATCCACCACAAAATCTTAATTACAATTATGGCAAGAATGATCGCAATGATGACAAGGACAATATTCTTGAGTTGCATAAATAGCTTTATTATTTTTGATACTTAAATATTTATTCCGATACATCCAATTAACCGATAGCATGCGTATAGGGATCATTCTTCACGGGCCTGAGATAGTTGATGTAGGTTCTGCGGAGAAGATAATCGACATATTCAAAAAAGAGCATGACGTAACCGCAAGACTTGGAGGGACTATGGGAAGGACAGCAGTTCTGGATGCCGGTCTTGAAAACGTTATTGACATTTCCGGGGGGCTCACGCCCAGTGAAACTATAATTGCGATGAAAAATGATATTGACCTCGCAATACTCCTTAACCATGGAAAAACCCTGGATACAGGTCGCTATTTTGGCAGGATCGTAGCATCTAAACTTGATAACTCACTGCCATTTGTACATATCGAGAGGCCGGATAATAATGGCAGGATAATCTACTACTATCCACCTGCGAAAAGATGCGCTGAATTTGTCAGGAACTTCCTCGCAAAATATGATGGAAATTATGACCTGCCTGTGGAGCTGGGAATACCTGAACCCTCTCATATCCGGATCGATAGGGAGTTTGTCATCCGCAGCATAGGAGGCGCGTTCATTGGTGAAAACATTCGCCTCGATGGTATTGTGATCGGTGAGACTACAAATCCTGATGTTGAAATTGTATGCAGGGATGGAAAGATCATAAGGCTCAAAGGTATAAAAGTAAAACCGCATGGTCTTGAAAAACTTGAAAATCACATTATCGATCTTTTCACAGCAAAGGTAAAAACTGGCGGGATCAGGAGAACAAGACCAAAACCCAGGATAAGAGATATTAATTCAAAAAAATCGAACAATAAAATAGCAATAATTGATCATGCTGCTGAATCAACCTTTGAACTTGTACAGGATGCAGGGCTTGTCATAACAGTAGGGGATGACACTACAACAATAGCTTCGGATATACTGGCGCGTCTTGGTATTCCTGTTATCGGAATTATTGACGGGGATATGGATAATGTGCTTGAGAATACAGTGGTTCCTGAGGGGTCAATAATCATCCGCGTCCGGCCATGATTTGATGATATTGTGGGAAGAGAGGTTTCCGAGGAAATAATGGAGGGAAAACAGCAATTCAGGCATGATAAGGATGAATTGACCGCAAAGATACTGGCACTTGCTGAAAAATATGTGGTTGAAGTGACTTATTATTAACTTCGTGTTCCAAATAATCCCTTTTTTGTCCGAAAGATACGATATATTAAATACAAACCACTGACATTTAGTAAAAACCCCAAGGGCGCGTGGCCTAGTCTGGATAGGGCGGCAGCCTCCTAAATAATATTGGAGCTAGCTGTAGGTCGGGGGTTCGAATCCCTCCGCGCCCGTTTTATATCCTGCATTCTGAATCTTAAACACCGCAAAGGACGCAAAGCGTAGCAGCAAAATCTTTGTGGTTTTCGCGATGAGACTTTTCAATTTATCTTGATTGAATGAATTCAGATAAGATATTGACCACAGAGTACACAGAGAGCACAGAGATTTGCCGTTTTTCTCTGTGTACTCTGTGCCCTCTGTGGTTTTTCAAAACCGAGGCTCAAAGCCGACTTTGCGGTGGGAGATACTCCACCAGATTCTTGTTTATTTCTTCAATAGCAAAAGACAGTGTCTCTTTATTATCATATTCCCAAATTATCTCTAAAAGTTCTTCCTGTTCCAATTCTTTCAATTCTTCTGCAAATTTTGAAATATTGGGTATAGCGCGGATTATATTATCCACAATAGTTATCGTTGCACATTGCGCAGTCCTTGAAAGCGGATTGAGGTCAATGGCAATTACGGTTTTTCCCATATCTACAAGTGCTTTGCACCTGTCGCCATCCTCAAGAGGTACAAGAACGACATCAGCTACGAAGATGCCAGAGCTACCCACTTTTGCGCGGTCATGTTCAAGTCCGGGGATCAGGGCATCGTTCTTTGTAACCAGATTTTTTGCTCCGAGGGATCGAAGATGCCCCATGATTTTATTTACCCTTTCTTCTGTCCTGTGAAATAAATTAACTTCAAGAGGCGCATTTACAAGTTCGCTTAACCTTATGAGTTCAGAACCGACAAGGGCTGCGGCATTTCCATTCACCGATATTACAGGTTTTCGCTCAAGAAGTAACTTTGCTGCTGCCACCTTTTCAGCATGCAAAGCGCTTTCTGTGGTTTTCTCACCTATCAAATAATCAAATGCCTCCCCCCGCCCCTGTGCTATCAAACCCTGGGTACTTGTAATACCTTTCCTGACCCCTTCAACTATTAACTCACGCGTCATTAGAGACTCATATCGGGGATGGCTTTTCGGTATCATATCAGGTGTGCTCCGGCATTACTTATTCTGCTTTCATGGACTTCCCCGAACTCCATAAGTGCACCGTTATCGTTTATTGCAAAAACAGTATCCCCAAGCATTGCCTGGCTTGCAAGACCACCTGCGGCTTTTACAGCTTCGATGGCATCTTTTACCCTGGTGCTCATGAGTTCAATATCTTTTGCGAATGCTGCGGATTGTATCATGAAATTTTCAATCGTGGGTTTTTTAAAGAGTTCTTTGAGCCTTGATTTTCCGGCCCTGTTTATGGTCTTCTTTTTCAGTTCATCGGATAAGATTGATCTTGTTGATATTTCATTGAACCCTATCCAGGATATTTTTGTATTCCGGGATGGGATCTTATCAATAATCCCACGAAAAGGCGCGCCTGCTTTTTTCCTTATAACCATGCCGCCAAAGGTCATTCCTGTGACATCTCCAAGCCCTGTCATGTTCGTCACTTCGGCACAATGAGCGGCTCCTGCTACTTTTTTAAAGGTCAAATCCAGGGAAAGCGCTTCATTTAGCGAAAGTGCTGCGCTCAATGCCCCGGCTCCGCTTGCACCAAACCCTGCGCCGATGGGTATGCCAAGTTTTGTATCTACGAACACAGGTTCAGGGGTCAGGAGTCCTATTGCCGATAATGTCGTGGGAGCTTTCATAACAGTCCCATTGATCCTGATTATTGTTTCCTTTGATGGGCGCACTTCTGTCACAGCGCCGTCCTCAAGGCATATTCCGCAGCCCATTGAACCTGAAAGTGATGGGTCTTTTTTAATGTCGATTATGAAAATACCTGATATATGGGCAGGGGCGAAAGCTTTACCGATTTTGTTTTGCATTTTATTCAAACAACCGTGCGATCAACCATCGAGGCTCGAATTTGACAAGATCTTTATAGGTTTGCCCAACTCCAAGGAAAAGTATTGGCTTCCCGGTAGTGTATGATATTGATATCGCTGCGCCGCCTTTTGAATCTGCATCCGCTTTTGTCAGTATGCTGCCGCTAAATGGCACAGCGCTGTTGAATAGCTTTGCCCGTTCAACAGCATCGTTACCTGCTATAGCCTCATCCACGAAAATAATAAGATCAGGATTGTTGACCCTGCATATCTTTTTTAACTGGTCCATAAGATTGATGTTGATATGCATCCTTCCAGCCGTATCTGCAAGCACTATGTCTTTATGCTTTGCTTTTGCGAACTGTATAGCATCATATATTATTGCTGCGGGGTCAGAGCCTTCCTGGTGCTTGATGATCTTTATCCCGAGAGCTTCTGCATGCCTGTCTATCTGCTCAATTGCGCCGGCGCGGAATGTATCGCCCGCAGCGATAACGACAGAATAATTCTGCGATTTAAAGCGTTCCGCCATTTTTGCAACAGTCGTGGTCTTGCCTGTTCCATTTACACCAACAAAAACAATGCTTACCGGTTTATTGGCTTTCTTGATGAACTCATCAAAATCAAAATAATCTACTGAAATAACTTTAATAATGGCTTTTTTAAGCGCGTCTTCGACGATCTTACCTGTATCAGAGCCGATTTTTCTCCTTGTTCCAACAAGCTCTGATTTTATTGATTCAACTATTTTTTCAGCAACAGGAAGCGCCACATCACTCTCAAGAAGCGCCATCTCAAGCTCCCAGAGAATGTCTTTTACGCTGCTTTCTTCTATTATGAATTCCTGTTCAAAGACCGCTGCTTTGATTTTATCGAATATGCCGAATTTTTCAGGAGCTTTCGGCGGGGCGGGTTCTGGAGTTTTCCTGATCTCTCCGACCTCCCCGACCTGTGAACCTGTGACCTGGGTACTAGGGTCAGTTTTAATCCCGGCCTTAACGGTTTCAACCTTTACAGATTCGACCTTTGCGGGTTCTGTTTTTATAGCTTCTTTTTCTTTTGTATCTATAACTGTGCCAAGTGCTTTCTTAAAACCGCCAAGTTTCTCTTTGAGTTTTTCAAACATATGAAATTATTCGGCGCGCATGGGCTGCTGTTGCTGCTGTTGTTGGGATTGCTGGTGCTTTTGAACTATTTTCTCGATATTTTGAAGTTCCTGGCCAATCTTTGCTATTGTAGTGTTCAGCTGATCATAATATTTTGTAAGTTCATCTTTCCTTTTTTCAAGGAATGATCTGGCATCGTCTATTTTTTTCTCAACGCTCACTCCCGCTCCAATTCCAACAACAATAGTATCCGTATTTACCAGGTTCGCCTTGACGAAAGAACCAAAACCGATGGGCACAAGTGTTTCTATCCCCGATGGTTCGTCTTTTAAAGCGGTAATTGTGATTAATGCGGTCTCTACATCCTTGATGGTCAATTTAACCATGTTTATCTGCTGTGCAATGGATTCCGCCTGGTACTGGTAGACCTGGTGCTTTTCTGATAATTCTGCTAATTGCTGCTGGTTCAATACACCACTCATTCTTTAGCCTCGTCTACTGAATTTATCTTAATTAAACTGCGTCTTAACCTGTGCTCGCTTCCAAGAAGGGAAAAAGTCTTTTCTAATGCCAGACTCTTGTTTAATGTTGTTATCTTTTTTGTAAATTGTTCCCATTTTTGTCCTGCTTTGAAATTTCCTTTGACTATAAAATTCATAATATCACCTGAACTGGGGTTTGAGTACTACTCAAACAGATATATATCTACTGTTATCCAGAATATCTACTGTTATCCATAAATAGAATATACCGATTCACGAAATTAAAGAGTGTCCGGGCCGGAAATATTTTAAAACGATAGTTCTACCGCAAGCACTATACTTGCTCCCAGTATAGCAATAGGAGTAACGAATAATCCGATCTTAAGAAGATCAGTCATTGTAGTATTCCATCCATACCTGCGCGCGCTTTCAAGCCAGAGTATCCCGGCAAGCGCCCCGAATGTGGTAAAATTGGCTCCAAGATTTGAACCGATAACAAGCGAATAACCCATTGCTGTATTCATTGATGGGGATAGATTTGCCTGCTGGATTATTGAAAGCATCATGGCTGTCATGGGAATATTATTTACAAGATTGCACATTAAAGCAGACAAAAGCGACATGGAATAAGTTGCGATGAAAATATTATCGCTCAATCCTGTAAAAACCATTTCACCTATTTTGCTATTTACTCCGCTTGCATCCAGGCTCTTTACTACGATGAAAAGCCCGATAACAAAGATCACAACATTCCATGATATCCTGTTTAGCCGATGTGCAATTCTTCTCTCGGAAATCAACAGGATCAAAGCCCCGCTTAATGTCACAAAGGATATTGGCACTTTATAATAATTTGCTATACCTCCAAAAATGATGACGCCAAGCAATACTGCAAGTCCCAGGGTTACAATAGGTTTATTTTTTATGATTACTTCAAAATCATCATTTAAGTTAAAACTAAGAGGTATCTGTTTCCTGAAGATATGTTTCAGTAAATGATAATTTACAACAGCTGCTGTGATCGTAGGAAGGAACATATATCTGGTAAATCCGAAATAATCAAGCCCGAAACTATCCCCTATCAGGATATTTGTAAGATTTCCGATATAAAGCGGTATTGAAAACGTATTTGCAGCAAAAAAAGATGCATACATATATGGTTTGGGATTTATCCCGGCATTTTTACAAAAAATCAGGATAATAGGAGTTGTAGTCAGGATGACAACATCATTCCCGGCAAAAATAGCTATTGATGAGACCACAAGATAGGTATATAAAAATAACCTGTGTCCGCTGTTCCCTGATGCATGTATCGCACTCCTTGCGCAGTATGCAAAGAACCCATAATCATCAAGAAGACTTGAGATTATCATTAAAGTTATAAGAATTATGACTACATTCCATGTTGTAACAAGAGGCACTGGCATTTCCTGTGTCGAAATACCAAGAGCTTCAAGTACCTGATGAGGTTTGAGAAGGAATATTACAGCAAGTATCGCGCCAATTAAAGCCGCATGGGCTTCATTTATCTTTTCTGGCTTAAAGACTATCAGTGCATACGTAAATAAAAAAACACCAATAGCCAGAAGCTGGTTCAATTATTCCTAAACGCGTTCTTCATTGAATTCTTTGCATCCAAGATTTGTCTCATACACATTTTTTTTCATCCTGGTGCAGGAACCATCGTATTGCTCCCTGTTGCTTCCTTTTACTTTTGTTGAGAAGTGTCTGCAATCAACACAATACTTCAAGATTCATCCTCCTCTTTATTATTAAAAATTGTCATAAATATTTTAGCATCTTTTAGTAAATATTATTAAAAATAAGTTATATAAAATCCAGCTGGGTTATTTTTTAAGAAAATTATTTCTCGAACCAAATACTTCACTGGATACTATTATGAAAAAACCCATTAATAAATCTTACTCTTTGAATTAATAATACCATGATGACATTTTTATTAAATAGTATGATATTTTTGTAAAAACCATTATTCTGTAAAAGGCATTATGTTCATTAAGGCTAATAGGGTTTAAATTCGGGCACAGAGAATTAGCAGCAGATATGATTGATCATTCCGAAATTATATTAAAGAATTTTTATAAGATCGAGGGATATCGCATCTTTTTTCCCCGCGCAAATCCCACATTCAATAATCCAGGATTTGAGAATGCCCAGCTGCGGGTATTGATCGTTCGTCTCTCTCCTCTTCAAAATATCAGGGAATCCATAACGCATCATTTTCTTTTCCAGGAAATACGAAGAGATCTACCTCTGGCATATATTGATTATGCATTTTTTCCCGATCCAAAGAATATCCGGTTTTTTAATGATAACAAAATACCATTTTTTCTGGGCATCCAATCTCTCCATCCAATAAATGATTTTGACCTTGTTCTGATATCCAACTCTTTCACCCTGGAATTATTTAATTTGCCATATCTCTTTTCAAATACTGGAATTGCGGCCCTGAAATCAGAAAGACAAACGCTTCGCCCCATCGTAATTATGGGTGGCTCAAATGCACTTATGGCACAATGTGCTATATCGCCGGAGGGTGATTCTTATATTGATGCGCTATTTTTCGGGGAAGGAGAAGGATCTGTCGGAAAAATCGCTTATATCGTTAATGACAGCAAAGAAAAACCAAAGAAGCTGGTACTGCATCTCCTTGAAACCGAAGTAAAAGGATTATTTGATATCAGGCTTCCGATCCCTGATAGCATTAGTATTGCTCCCCCTAAAATGCCGCAGGCTTCGTATATTATCACTGAGTACCCGATATTGAATACCGATATCGAGAATACGGTAAAACTCCAGATAACGCAGGGGTGCCCATGCTTCTGTTCATTCTGTTTTGAAGGGCATACAAGAAAACCATTCAGGGAATATGAACCCGGGGACATCCTTTCTAAAGCGTTTGAAGTAAAAATAAAACATGCTCCGACCGAGTTTGATTTTCTGAGTTTTAATTTCAATCTTCATACAGGAATCTCAAAAATAATCGCTGGCCTTAATGAAATTACAAAATTTGTGAATTTCAAGAGCCAGCGGGCAGATATCATCGCAATGCACCCTGAACTTCTTGATCTTGAGATACTTTCCGGGAAAAGGACTTTCACGTTTGGGGTGGAAGGGATAAACGACAGGATGAGACGTTTTTTGCATAAGAGTTTGTCTGAAAAAGAACTTCTCATATCGCTTGAACACGTCTATTCAAGAAAACCAAGGCAAATAAAATTATTTTTCATAATTACCGGTCTTGAAAATGAAAATGACTGCCGGGAATTCAAAGCTTTCATAATGAAGCTTAAAAATTTAAAAATGAAATTATCACCAGGATGCAGGACAATTATGAGTTTCGGGCTTCTTTCAAACCTTCCATTTACACCCCTGCAATTCAGCCGGACCATAAAAGACCCTGAAAGCATAAAAAAAGTAAAAGGGGATATTAAGAGGGATTGTGAAACCAATAATTTTGAGTTCAGGATGGCACAGGATATAGAGGAATTCCTGATATCGCAGCATATTGTTCTTGCAGGTTTTGAATGTTTTGGGGTCATTTCCGGATTTGCCAAAAAAGGCGGATACTTTGACGGTGAACATATGGCCGGTGACAAAGCTCACCTCATCTCTGACTTAAGGTCAGCATCAGGAAATAGAATATCCGAAGATAAAGACATGAATTATGTTTTTCCTTTTGAAAGCTTGAAAGGCACTCCTGCCAAGTCATTTCTTTATAAAATGTATATCGAATCCATGAATTTTACAGACAATGGATATTGCCTTGAAGGAAAAGGTGGCTGTGTCGGATGTGGGGGATGTGAAGAACAAAAACTTTTATCGGTTCCTGTGGTTTTACAGAAAGATCTCGAAAGACTCAAAAATACCGTAGAGAAAAAGAAAAGGCCAAAGATCGTGCAGGCAGCAGTTACCTTAAAAGAATCCGGGCGATACCTGACCCCGGAAGCAAAATGCGCATTTATCGGGAAATCTGTTCTTGAACAAATACCTGCTCTTGTAAAGGACTATCTTTTATGCAGGCAGGTGCAGAATATGCAAGCTTCCAAAGGATATGGTTTCCTTTTCGGCCGATTCCTTTACGACTTTGAATTTTCGGGAAGTCAAGAAATATTCATTGAGCGTCTCAAGGAAGAAGGTATCAAATCATCACTATTGGATATCTCATTTTTCGACGGGAAAGAAATAGGGAATAATTTCAGGATAGTATCACTATGGAATGACCCTTCAAAGTACAGTTTCCAGAATCGTTTGCAGGAATACCTGCTTTTAAACGGACTTGGTTTTGATATTAAGAAACATAAAGGGATGGTCTATTTTGAGGTCGCAGTCAAGGACAGGAAAAAAAAGATCCTGGATTCAGTATTATTTAGTCATGAAGATAATTTAGTGACCATCGAGTTGAAAACCGGTTCAAACTTCCTGATAATCGATATGCTCAAGTATCTTTTTGTTGATAGATGGGCAGATGCGAAGGTTGAATCAATTTGACAATCCAATCTTTTATTATACTTGAAAGACAAATTAAGAGGATGGAGTAGGAAGTTATGATCGATTACACAAAAGAATCAAAACTTAGTGTGAAATCCGCAGTAGAAAAGCTTTCAGAAGACCTCAAAGCTAACAAATGGGGAGTATTGAGCGTTATTGATGTCAAAAAGATCCTTGCAGAAAAATTAAAAATTGAATATGATGATTACATTATTCTGGATGTATGCAATCCGGGTCTTGCATATCAGGGACTTTCCATAAATAAGCAGGCTGGCCTGATCCTTCCTTGCAAGATAATCGTTTATTCCGACAAAGGAAAAACTAAAGTTTCACTCTATAAGCCAACTGTTGCATTAAGCACTGCAAGCTCACTCTCCGGGTATGATAAACTAAGTAAACTCGCAATAGAAGCAGAAGAAGGTTTAAAGAAAATTATTGATCTCCGGTAGGTGTAAAATGCAAACAATCGAAATAATGGAAAAAACCTTTGATTCGGAATCAAATGATATAGCATTATATATTGCCATGTCAAAAAAAGCAGAGGAGGAAGGACAAAACGAGATTGCAGCTTATCTCTTTAATATCGCAATGGATGAGGCATCTCATGCCGCCAAGTTTGCAGCTCTCCTGGGAATGATCAAGGACACAAAGACAAATCTTCTGAATATGCTCGCAGGAGAGGTACAGGCGGAAAAAGATAAATCACATGCATCGGAAGTGGCATTTGCTGAAGGAAATGATGCAGCTTTCCAATTTTTTGAAAAATCAATGAAAGATGAAACGAGACATAAGGAAGAAATAAAAAAAATCCTTTCAAAATTGCAGGCAAAGGATTAAATAAACTCTTAAACAAAGATATACTATGGGAGAAAAATATGGAACCTAAGAAAGTAATAGATAGCATAGAAGGTAAAATGGGATTTACTCCTGAAATAATGAACATGATGGGGGAAATGAATCCCAAGCTATTTGAGCATTATAAGGAATGCGATGACCAGATCCAGGAGGATGGCGCCCTTTCTGCAAAGGTCAAAGTATTGATGTCGCTTGCTGTCATGGCAGCCCAGAGATGCGAACCCTGCTGCGAATCCCAGTTAAGGAGCGCACTCAATCACGGCGCCACAAAAGAAGAAATAATGGAAACCATGAGTGTAATTTTCATTACTTCAGGCGCACCCGGCGTAGCAGCGTGCAGGCGAGCCCTGAAACTTATAGAGGGAACGGAAGGATACGGCAGCGGTCATGGCTGTATGCCTGGAAGAAAAAGGCAGTAAATAAGATTGAAATATATTAATATTCATTGATTTATCAATGATATAAGATCAAACGGGAGGAAAATATGAGCCAGAAAATAATAGATGCATTGAACAAGGACAGAGAAGAAGAATTGAGCGCTATCATACAGTATATGAAGCATCATTATGAGGGAGAGGGAATGGAAAGTCCTGCTATACTTGAAATATTCAAATCACTTGCAATAAGTGAGATGAAACATGCTGAAAAGCTCGGTGAGAGGATTGTATATCTTGGGGGAACGCCATCAAAGAAACCCGAGCCAATAGCTGAGGGCGGAGACTTAAAGAAAATGGTACAGGATGACCTGGCAAAGGAGAATCATGCTATAGAGCAATATAAGGAACATATCAAACTTGCCATAGAGGAAGATGACCCTACAACAAGACTTATGCTTGAGGAAATACTCTCAGATGAAGAAGACCATGCAAATACATGGGAAACCATACTTAAGATAAAAAAATAATCATGTTCGGAAGAGAAACACAATTAGTAGATTGCAGGGAGACAATGGGCCTTGGCCGGGGTGGCGGTCTTGCCCAGAGAGGCACCCTGTCTGAAGCAGCAAGACCTGATGTGGTAGCTATTGCCATGTCTCCTGGCCGCAGGCATATCACAAAACCGGTATGTGAAATAACGCAGGGACTCAGGCGGGAAAGTATACAAGTAAGCGTCCTTGTGCTTGAGGCTGGCGCGGGTGTCCCAATGGATGAAACCGGATCTTCTAATGTTTCAAGAGGCTACGGAGCAAATTTCGGTTTGACAGCAAAAGAGATAGAACAGATAGCAAGGCACAAAATTGTATTGCTCAATATGGGAAATGTAAATTCCCATATAATCTCAAAAACAAAAAAGATATTGAAATATATAAATATCCCTGCAGTAGTAGCCTGTGAATATCCTATTGACTTTGAGGATTTTGCAAAAGCAGGTATTAAAACAAAACTTGTAAAACCCAAAAATCCAGAAACAGAAGGAACCATAGCCGCGATCGTCAGTGGAATAACGAGAGGAGAAACCTGTTCACGAATAAAGCTAAATGAACTGGCAAAAGAGATCCGGCAGATACTTGGCCAGAAAATAGAATCAACCCATGCGGTAAGAAGCGATCTATTAATAAAAGAAGGACTGATGGCAAGTGAGGAAGAGTGAATTAGTATGAAATGTTATGTTTGTGCTAAAATGGGGAAAGATACAGACGCAGTGGCGGCCTGTATAGTGTGCGGTATGGGCGTTTGCATGGAACATGCGATATATGAAGAAACGCCTGTCTGGAAAGGTGATTATCCTGTAAGGCTTGAAAAGGATATCGAGAAAATGAAACGAGTAATGTGTCCGCCCTGCCATGAAGCCCTTAAGGAGAACTGGTGATCACTATGTTGAGATGTTATCAATGCGCAGAAAGTGGAACTGTGGAAGAATCCATTGCCATATGCATCATGTGCGGAAAAGGGCTCTGTATGGGACATGCACACAGGATTGACCTTCCGATATGGGAGGGAGGATATCCGGCGCCTGTCAGGATACTGAAAAAAGGTCTCCCAAGATTTGTCTGCAGTGATTGCGGGAATATACTTTTACCCGGCTCCTGTGAATAAAAAGTCATGTACGAAGTAAGGTTTCATGGCCGTGGCGGCCAGGGGGCGGTCATGGCTGCCCAGACCCTTGCAGAGGCTGCGGTCAATGAAGGAAATTATGCAGTAGCATTTCCTTTTTTCGGGGCTGAACGGCGCGGCGCTCCTGTGCTTGCCTTCACGCGTATCGATTCAAAAAAAATATTCAGTAAAACGCAGGTGTATAATCCCGACTGCGCGGTCGTTCTTGATGATTCGCTTCTTGACACAATTGATGTTGTATCAGGTTTGAAACCGGAAGGTATTGCGGTTATTAACTCAAAGGAAAGACCGGAAGATATAGATCTGGGTAAGATCATCGATACAGCGACTGTCGATGCAATATCCATAGCGCTTGAAATCCTGAAAGCCCCGATCACCAATACTGCAATCCTGGGGGCATTTGCAAAAGCGACAGGGGTTGTAAAGATAGAATCCTTAGAAGAATCGATCAAGAGAAAATTCGGTGAAAAGCTTGGAGAAAAAACAGGTGAAAGAAATGCGCTTGCTGCACGGACTGCGTATGAAAAGACAATTATTGGGAAAAGCAGAGGTATAAAAAAGCTTGAAGCAAGAAAACAATGGCTGCCCACATATCAGGAAATGCCAGTGGGTGGATCTCTTATTGAAGGTAAAACTAATGCAGGTCTTATCGGTCCTGGAAGTTTTATCGAGAATAAAGTATCGGGCTGGGCTACGTATCGTCCGTTGAGGGACAGGGAAAAATGCGTTATGTGCCTTTTATGCTGGTTTTATTGTCCTGAAGGCACGATCCACAGGATATCCAACAAGGGGGACCTCATGACCAATTACGATTATTGCAAAGGATGCGGCGTATGCGCCAACGAATGCCCTGTTGATGCTATAAAAATGGTGAGGGCTCGCGTATGAAGAACCTAATAACCGCTGACCATGCTGTTGCGATCGGTGCAAAACTTTGCCGCGTGGAGGTAGTACCGGCTTTCCCGATAACTCCGCAAACTCTGATTATAGAACATATCGCGGATTTTGTCAATGACGGGGAACTTGATGCAAAGTTCCTCACCATGGAATCCGAGCACAGCGTAATGAGCGCAGCAGCAGCAGCATCTGCTGCGGGTGCACGGGTATTTACTGCGACTTCTTCCCAGGGACTTGCATTCATGCATGAGATGCTCTATGCTACAGCACCTCTTCGGCTTCCCATTGTGATGCCAAATGCCAGCCGTACACTTGGTGGGCCTCCGGGGATATGGTGCGAATACAATGATTCCATGGGTGCGCGGGATTCCGGATGGTTGCAGCTTTATGTGGAAGATAACCAGGAAGCTCTGGATATGGTGATCCAGTCTTTCAGGATCGCTGAAGATAAGCGGGTTCTCCTTCCTGTGATGCCCTGTCTTGATGGTTTTGTACTTACGCATACTGTTGAGCCGGTTGATGTCCCGCAGCAGGAGGAAATTGATTCATTCCTGCCACCTTATGAGCCTGATATCATCCTTGACCCGGATAGACCCGCGATGATCGGAACTTTCATGCCTGCTGAATATATTATGGAATTGCGAAGACAAACTGCAGGAGCAGTTGAATCCTCAAAAGAAGTAATCCAGGAAATAAACAGCGAATTCGCAAAAAGATTCGGACGGGATTATGGGGGCCTGATTGATACTTATCGGATGGATGATGCCGATATCGCTCTGATCACTATGGGAACTGTCACAAGTACATCCCGTGAGGTTGTGGATGAATTGAGGCAAAAAGGAGAAAAGGTGGGTTTAATAAAACTTCGATTTTTCAGGCCATTCCCTTCCCTGGAATTAAAAAAAGCAGTATCAAAATCAAAATTAAGTGCCCTTGGTGTTTTTGACCGCTCGATATCCTATCACGGGGGAGGGCAGGTATATAATGAGGTGCGTTCGGCCCTTTTTGGAATGACAATACCTGTTATCGATCATCTTGCAGGATTAGGAGGCCGCGATGTGACAGAGGAGCAGATAATGAAGATGTTCGAGTTGACACGCAAGGCAGCAAAAGGTGAAAAAGTTAATGAGATAAATTGGCATGATACGCGGGGTGAAACTGTATGATCACAATAAAGGAACTTCCGGATGAGAATCTTTTTACGGCAGGACATACTGCATGCCCGGGATGTGGTGTTGCCATGTCGATAAGGAATGCGATACGTGTTCTCGGAAAAGATACTGCCGTATATGTCCCTGCAAGCTGCGGTGTGGTGTTTGGCACAACATTCCCATATGGAGCGTGGAAAGTGCCGTTTTTCCATACAGCTTTTGAAAATACCGGAGCCTGCCTGACCGGAATGCAGGCGGCTTTTGAAAAGAAAGGGAAAAAAGTAACTGTGGCCGGATTTGCAGGAGATGGCGGGACGTATGATATCGGTTTGCAGAGCATGTCGGGTGCTGCGGAACGTAATGATGATGTTCTTTATATCTGCCTTGATAATGAGGCATATATGAATACAGGTATACAGCGAAGCGGTGGGACGCCTTTTGGCGCATGGACCACGACTACGCCTGTAGGGAAGCATATCCAGGGAAACAGGAGGTTTAAGAAAAATCTCGGTGATATCGTTGTAGCGCATGAAATTCCGTATTATGCTACTCTTTCCATCGGGCAGCCACTTGATTTCATAAGAAAAGTGGAGAAGGCAAAAAATATCAGAGGTTTCCGTTTCCTTCATATGTTCACTCCCTGTATCCCGGGCTGGAAAATGGACCCGGCAAGAACCGTTGAGGTCACAAAAAGGGCTGTGGAAAGCGGAATGTGGACGCTGTATGAAGTGGAAAATGGCGAGAAAAGGATCACCTATAAACCAGGAAAAATGAAATCAGTAAAGGATTACCTGATGATGCAGGGACGGTTCAGGCACATGAGCGAAGAAGATATAAATACTCTCCAGATGTGGGTTTGCAAAAAATGGAATCTGCATTATAAGGAAAAAGGATCGCCGGATGTTTGTGAAATCGCGCCACCTGATGAACATCATGCAGTTACGGAAGAACACAGGGAGATGCACGGACCATGAAGAAAAGAATTAAACCAAAACTATATACACTGAGCACATGCGTTCATTGTCGCGCAACAAAACGGTTCTTGAAGGAGAACGGGATCGAATATGACTATGTGGATGTAGATAAGTTAAACGGAAAGGAAAAAGAGGATATACTTTCAGAAATGATGAAAATAAGTCCGGATTTGAGATTCCCAACTATAATAATTGGTGATAATGTAATCATAGGTTTCCATGAGGATAAAATAAGAGAGGCACTGGGCTTATGATAACAGTTGAAGAAATGTTTTCAGGAATGAAAAAAATTGCAGATGAGGAGGGTTACAAGTTCAATCCTAATAAGGATGAACTTGATGATATCCTGCAGGGTTTGTGGGATAATGAACATCGCTACGGCTATCCGTCGTGCCCCTGCCGCATCGCAAGCGGAGTTCTTGCCGATGATATGGATATCATCTGCCCGTGCAATTACCGGGATGCGGATATCGCAGAGTATGGAAGCTGCCTGTGCACATTGTATGTGAATGATGAATGGATCGCAGCCAGAAAGCCGCATGGGGTTGTCCCGGAGCGGCGTCCCCAGGAATATTATGTGAAAGGTTATCCCGGTATTAAAGAACAGAAAGGAGCAGGAGGTGGAGAAATGGTTGAGGTTTACAGGTGCCAGGTATGTGGATATCTATGCGCGAGGGAAGAGGCGCCGGATCTATGTCCTATTTGCAGGGCGAAGAAGGAGAGGTTCGAGAAGTTTGAGATGAAGTGATAAAGTCGGAAAAATATTTGGAGAGATTGGAGGCTTAAAACCCAACTTTCCCCCAAACTTCTGACAACAAAATCTGATAATACTTCCATGCCAAAAGAAAAGACAGTAAAAGCATATTTCGAGAGAGACAGATTGAAAGGGCTTTCAAATAATGAAATGCAGCACTACCACTACTATAGCTGATTTCTCCGCTATGGTTCTGTCAAGTCTTCGGTTGTTAGAAGGAAATCGCTACTTTAAGGATGGCAACTATCTATGATTTACTTAATATTATAATAGTAACAACCGACAACTTGACAGAACCCCCTATACCCAATCCATTCTATTTTTATTTCTCCATTATATTTTCTTTTCTTTGCTACCCTCATCAGGCGCGGCGCTGGCTTTAAATAAGTTCAAAGCTAATCTTACCATGCCTTCGGGCGATCCGGGGATTCAGTTGCTCTCGCAGAACGGCTGAACCCCACGTTTTTTCATGGGCTATAAAATCCAGTTATTAGAGTTTTTATCTCCCCAACCTGCCAACTTTACCGACCCATTCTTATGTACATGATTTGTTCTTCTGGATTCGTATATCTCAATCTGCCTGCACCAATCCAAACCCATATATCCTATCCCTGCCAGCATCTCCCAGATCAACCGCATTATAATCCAATGCCTCACGAATTTCCTGTGGAGTCATGGATAAATTCTTGCCTTTGACCAAAGCTGCAACACCACTCACAAACGGCGCCGCCATCGATGTGCCGCTTGCATTCGCATAACCGCCATTTAGCCATGTGGAATAAATATTCACACCCGGCGCTGCCAGTTCTATTTTGGCATCGTCTGCGCTCCAAACTGGCGCAATGTTATTATAATCAATAGCAGAAACCGCAATCACAGAATCGAATTTTGCAGGATAATGGACATCATTTGTACTGAGGTTTCCATCTCCGCTGTTACCTGAGGCTGCAACAAGAAGAATACCAGCATTATAAGCATTGGCAGTAGTATCATTGAGCGCCTGGGAATAAGTCGCAGTTCCAAGGCTCATGGAAACTATATCCATATTGTTCTGAACTGCCCAGTCAATTCCCTCGATAACATCTGAGATATAGCCGTTTCCATAGGCATCAAGCACCTTGACAGCGTAAAGCTCTGCATCTGGGGCAACGCCAACTACGCCGATGCTGTTGTTTCTGGCTGCTATGATTCCTGCGACATGGGTCCCATGACCGTTATCATCATTCCATTTGTTATTTTTTGATTTTCCAGCAAGATTGATGCCTCCTGATACTGTCAAATCTGGATGAGTACTGCTTATGCCGGTATCCAGCACAGCAATCTTTACATTTGATCCTGTGGTGTTGTTCCATGTTTCTGGTGCTTTTACTCTTGCAATGCCCCAGGTGATCTGCTGCGGGGGTTGCGGAGGCTGAGTTGGCTTTCCTGCTATCTGAACCTGTGCATCTTCTTCTACGAACTTTATTGTCGGGTTTTTCTTTAACTGTTTAGATACACTTTCTGGAATATCGGCTAAAATAGCATTAATTATATTATATTGGGTATAATTGGTAATGCCGTGCTGTTTAATTATGTTTTGATCGATTGTTTCATTGAATCCGATTATTACGGGCTTTGCATCTATCGCTGGTATCAGTGATGCCACGAGGATGGATGCAATGAGTATTGCTCTTGTTTTCATTTAATTTCCTCCTAATGATTTTTTCTTTTAATGAATATATAATAAATCAGTGCCCCGATAAACCCTGTAAAAATTATAACTATAACCCAGATGAGTTTGGCATTATTTCCTCCGATTTTGAACTTCCCATCTGACCTCTTTAGACAATCTATCAGCATCCAGAGCCAAAAAACTATCACTAAAACTAAAATAGGAATAAAGAGACCCAAACTTATTCCACTTATGCTTATCAATTTATCACATCCTAATATTTGATTTTACGATTCCATTACCAATAATTTTCGAATATTCTATTCTAACAATATTTATATAAAACATAATATTTTCAATGCAAATATTTATAATTCCTATATTGGTTGTTTTTATACTATCAGGAATTATTCTGATTCAATCGTTTTTATTCAATAAGTACTCCAATTCGTTTCGTCCATTTTCTTCGTTCCATATAACTTTTAGAATCAGCTTTAAATCGCTCTTTGAGTATCCGCTGTAGGTTGAATTCAAGAAAAATTTTGTTGATTCACCTGCTTTTATTCTCTGCAAATAAACATTATCCAAAATTTTTTTCTCCTTAGTTTCCAAGGAGATACTAATATTAAACGCTTCTTTTGGTCCCATATTCCATATCATCCCTTCGACGACTATTTTATCGCCAACTGCAATAGTATATTCTGAAATAGTCAGATTAAGAGGGACTGATGTAGGTTTTTGAATACATCCAATAGCTAAAATCAATAGTAAAATTACAATTGTATATGTCTTTATATATATGTGCATTTATCGTTTCCTCCTAAAGAGTTTAAAGTTTTAAAAGCCCAATAAGTATATTTTATCTTTGGACTTTTTTTCTGAGAATCATCTAAACTAAGAACAAATCCTCCATCAGGATGTTCTAATTCTCGTATCCAATTGCATAAGCCTCTGATTTCTTGAGGATTTTCATCCAACAATGTTAGAGTAGTGATACTTAAATATGTTGAATATAAATCAGAAGAGTTTGAAGTGAAATTTCCATTTCTAAACTCGAACCCTCCGTTAACATTTTGGCCTTCTTTTACCCATCTTATTATCTCTTTTTTATTTGTTAAGTTAATACCGAGATCATCTAAGATACTTATTGCGTAAAATGTCGTATCTGTTCTAGAGAGATTTTCTATACCAAAACTACCGTCAGAATTTTGTATTTCCATTATGTAACTATATATTTCAGTTTTATTAATTTTATGCGAATAATTTTTACTAAGTTTAACTGCGTAATAAAGGCTCTCTATATCTTTCAAGTCGGATTGTTTTGAATAATTCTGGTTTAGAAAAAACATATTTAAATTGTAATTAATGATATCATTATCTAAATTAGAATTACTTACCATCTTAGATATCTCATTTATATAAAATAAATTCTGTAATTTATTTTTGTTATTACTTTGATTAATTAAAGCTGCTTGATATTTTATAAAATCTGTAAGATTCTCTATATAATGTGGTTTAACATTGAAAATCTCCAGTTCTGAAAGTGCATAGTATGTATCCTCTATATTTGGTATTGACTGATACTCAGGATAAAATCCTCCTGAAGACGCTCTATGGAATTTAACAAAATCTATAATTGAATCATGCTCAACACTAGGAAGATTAAAATCCTTTAAAATAGTTAAAGCAAGAAAAGTACCTTTAGATTCTGAGTAATTACCATTTATTGCGTTGTATCCGCCGTCTAAAAGTTGCTTGTTAATTAGATACTTATAAAGTTCACTTTTGAAATTCTGATCTGTTATATTAAATTCATTAGATAAATAATAATATGAATTTAAGGTAAAAAGATCTACTGAATCACCTAATAATTTAGACTCAATTATATTATTTTGGTCAATTAACCAAGCTTTCCGTACATCATATTTTGGCAGTTCCGAAATATTAACTCCGAATATCTTTAAACAACTAATGATTTTTTCAATTGATGGATATGATTTATAGTCTTGAAATGTGTTATCTTCAATCCACTGAGATATTAACCAGTTCTTAGTTTTCGAAACATTATCAGGTACATATCCTATTGAATCTAAGATAGAGAGTGCATATGAAGTCGCCAAAATTTGTGAAGTATTCTCTTGACAGTTCAGCCCATCCTTACTAAGAGAGTAACAATATGAACCATCTGACAACTGAAATTTATCAATTTGTTCTTTTAATTCAGTTGGATTATTTGGAGACTCATCGAGATTTTTGAGACTAAAAACTCCGAAGTAAATATCGCGTATGTATATATTATCGTTTGAAGGTGTTTGGAAGTTTTGTCTCTCCATATCATGCAACCACTCTAAGGTTTTTTCTTTATTTTCATACTTAACACCAAGTATTTTTGAAATTTCTAAAAAGTAATATGTAGAATAAAGTGTAGGTTCTCTCAATGGAATGCCTACATATCCCCCTGATGGAACTTCAGATTTCTCGATAATTTTTAAGCTTTTACTGTATATGTTTTTATCATATCCCAAGGTCTTATTTTTCTCTATGAATTGTGAACCAAAAATCACAAACACGATTATTAAAACTATGGATAGAATTATTATTTGCTTCATTATATCACCCTAAAAATATAGACATCTATATAATATATATAGACATCTATATGGCACAATCCTAAAATCCAGTTATCCCGGTAATTATCTTGGACGCAGATTTCACTAATTTACGCATCTACTGCCTTAAATTCTGCATTAGCCCGTGTCAATCTGGTCTTAAAAATCACTGGAAAATGGAACAGTGCCCATCTATATGGGAAGTAGATTCCGAGGGTTACGGAAGAGCTACATGGGTATACAATGTATAGTCTGTATTTCCAAACCTGAAGGTTTCACTATCGTACTGGTCAGAACCTGTAAGAGCCCAATTTGATGTTCCTACTAAGTTGTTGTAGTAATGAATAGCCGCCCACTCATTATCCCATGATCCAGAGTATGTAGCAGTGTCACCGCTTACTGAGAATCCTATACTAGGTGGAACGCTAACAGTTACGCTTATACCATGAACCACTACTTGTGACCCTAGAGTGATCCTGTCCGCATAATATGGATTAGAACCCCACCAGTATCCCTTTGTATATCCATCACCTGTATATGTGGCCTGCCAACCACTCTGTTGTACCCCATGTGCATAAGTTCGTCCTTCAATGCTAGACCCTAATACATTTTGAGAATATGTATTGCTTTTACTTGTATCAAAATCTTGAGAGGTTACTTGTCCAGTTGATGATGAAACATTGTGTTCTCGGTCAATAATTGGTTCGATTTTATCCAAAAACTTCTTTTTATCTGGCACCTTCTTATCAACCACGTAGGTATAAGGGTCTATTTGCTTTACTTGTTTTTCATCAGATTGGGCGCTTACGGCCGGTATAGACACCATACCCAGCAGCAACATCGCCGCAAGCACCGCGCCTAATTGCATTCCTTTATTTTTCATATTTTTATTTCTCCTTTATATTTTCTTTTCTTTGCTGCCCTCATCAGGCACGGCGCTGGCTTTAAATAAGTTCAAAGCTAATCTTACCATGCCTTCGGGCGATCCGGGGGTTCAGTTGCTCTCGTAGAATAGCTGAACCCCACGTTTTTCATGGGTTGTAAAATCCGATGTTAGAGCTTTATCTCCCCAACCTGCCAACTTTACCGACCCATTCTTATGTACAGATTTTCTCCGTACACCAGTATATTTTCATGCATAATATTTAAACATATCGTTTTTTATATCAATATTACTAAAAACTAAAAAGAAAATGTTTAAATAAATAATTGTGGTGCTAAATTACAAAAACTAGTTCATATTTATATGAACTAAACACGGGGAATTAAGAATGTTTTTGAAAAATCCATATATATCAATACTTAAATTGAAAAGCAGTATCGTTGACCTTTCTGTGGTAGCAGTAACATGTGCAGTTCTTGGCACCTGGGATTACAGGGCAGCCATCGGGATCATTGCCGGAATTATGATCCATGGTGCATGTGATATCATAAACGACATTTACGATGTTGAAATAGATAAAATCTGCAAGCCAAAGGGTGCGATAGCATCAGGTCAGATATCAGAAAAAAATGCATGGAGATACATGATTTTGTTAATTTCGGCGGCTCTTATTATTTCATTCAACCTGAGCTTTATTCTGTTTACATGTCTCCTCGCAGGAATTATTGTGGGAGGGATCATGTACTCGCATACTTCGTTCCGTTTAAAGGACAAACCCGGCATGGCAATGGCAAATATGGGATTGTGTTTCGCTCTTGAATCAATAGGTATATGGAGCATATATTCTCATGTTGGAAGAGAAAGTATGATGGTTGCCGCCTACATATTCATACTTGTATTCTCCCTCACATTCATGAAAGATTTTAAGGATGTGGCAGGGGATATCAATTCATTGCCGCTGTTGCTTGGTATTCGCAGGGCGGCAAAAGCATGCAGCGTTCTGGCGATATTGCCGCTCATCCCTCTTTTATACCTGCTAATAAAATACGATTATTCTTTTCTCACTGCTATTATATATTTAATACTCATTGCAGGTTGCATAAGAATATTGATGGGGAATCCAGTTGTTGAGGGTCATCGACTCAAAAACTGGATGATATTGGCATTGACAGTTCCCAATTTTAGTATGTTGTTTGCTTCGATTATTTAGTCATTATAATGGCAAATCATGCAAGTCTTTCAAAACCTCAGTAGAATCGTTTCCTTCACCAATCTGGAAGAATTCTTTTAATTTTTTTATTGCATTTTTGTCAATGAAGAAATCACTTATTGTTTTATATTTGTTCATCAGCAGGCTTACTTTTATATTCGGGTATCTTTTGACAAGATAATTCTTACTATAAACCGCAGCGTCCTGATCAGATGTTGCCCTTCCGACTATTATCGCCATTGTCTTGTCACCAAAACAGTGATAAACATTCTGCAGGATCACACAGCCTGAGATAGTCGGAATTACTGCAATATCCCCCTTCTTCGATGCATATTCATCAGTCATGATCAAATGTATTTTTTCAATCTCAAGCAGCTGTTCCTCATTTTGCGCTTCTGCCAGTATTATAAATTCGGTCGGCAGTCCAACACGCTTCCAGTTCGGAACAATTGTATAACGGTCGATCATTTCGTCTTCCTGCATGGTTCGCGTATGATACGCCACTGAATTCCCGTCCTTGAAATTCATTATTTTTGCAAGTTCGGCATTGGTCATTTTGCTGTCCTGGAGCAATTCCAGAAGAATGAACATATCAGTTTCATCCAGACGGGAGACTTCGGAGATTATTTGAGCAATTTTCTTGATCCTTTCTGTATCAATTCCATTCATTGTAATCAAGCGACAATAATTATTCGCTTTACTAAAATAACTTTCGATAAACAAAAAAAACAGGAATTTCCATATACCAGTTTTTCACTGGTATATGAAATTCTCAGATATCTTAGTATATTTCTCCATTTCTTTCTTGGAATGCGGTTTCACTTTTACCATAGCATCCCTGAAATTATGATAGCCCACTTTTAATTGCTTTATGGACTCATCATCTGTTTGTTTTCCTGAAACCACATATTCCCTGATAGCCAGTATCGTAGCCTCATTGCATACAGATGCAATGTCAGCCCCGGTGAAACCTTCGGTATCATCAGAAAGCGATTCAAGGTCAACATCGCCATCAAGCGGCGTCCTGGCAGTATGGACTTTGAATATCTCAAACCTTGAGTCCCTGTCAGGAGGCATTATGTAGATCAGGCGGTCGATCCTCCCAGGCCGAAGAAGTGCAGGATCAATGATATCCGGCCTGTTGGTCGCTGCAATTACAGTAATGCTGTGCATCTCTTCAAGCCCGTCTATCTCAGAAAGCATCTGGCTGATAACTCTCTCAGTCACATGGGAATCCGAACCCGAGCCTCGTATCTGGGCAATTGAATCGATCTCATCAAAGAAAACGATACAGGGCGCTGCCTGCTTTGCTTTTCTGAATGTTTCGCGGATGGCTTTTTCGCTTTCCCCGACCCATTTGCTCATGAATTCCGGTCCTTTCACGCTTATGAAATTTGCCTCACTTTCCGTAGCAACCGCTTTTGCAAGCAGGGTCTTTCCCGTTCCAGGCGGGCCATAAAGCAGTATCCCTTTTGGCGGTTTTGCCCCGGTCTGCTTGAATAGATTCGGATATTTCATCGGCCATTCAACAGCTTCCTTTAATTCCTGTTTTGCATCAGGAAGCCCGCCAATATCGCTCCAGTGGATATTCGGGGATTCAATGAATACTTCACGAAGCGCTGATGGTGTCATTTCCCGCAGTGCATTTGTAAAGTCCTCTCCTGTAACGATCAACCTGTTAAGGATGTCTGCGGGGATGCTCTGTACTTCAAGGTCAAGTTCAGGAAGCAGGCGCCTGATAGCATTCATGGCAGCCTCGCGCGTCAGGGCGGCAAGGTCTGCGCCCACAAAACCATGCGTCAGATCTGCGATCCTGTCAAGTTTCACATCATCAGCCATGGGCATTCCCCTGGTATGTATCTGCATTATCTCAAAACGGGCTTTCCTGTTCGGGACTCCGATCTCGATCTCGCGGTCAAATCTTCCGGGGCGGCGAAGTGCCGGGTCAAGGGCATTGGGCCTGTTCGTAGCTCCAATTACCACTACCTTTCCGCGGGCTTTAAGTCCGTCCATTACAGCAAGCAACTGTGCTACAACACGCCGCTCCACTTCTCCTGTGACTTCCTCTCTCTTGGGAGCGATGCTGTCTATCTCATCAATTAATATGATGCTTGGCGCATTCTCCTCAGCCTGCTGGAATATATCCCTCAGTTTCTCTTCTGATTCACCATAGAATTTACTCATTATTTCAGGCCCGGAAAGAGTAAGGAAATTTGCATTTGTTTCCGAGGCAAGCGCTTTTGCAAGCATGGTTTTCCCGGTGCCAGGAGGACCATGAAGGAGAACTCCTTTTGGCGCTTCTACTCCGAGGCGTTCAAAGAGCTCAGGATGCCGCAAAGGAAGTTCGATCATTTCCCTGACTTTCCTTACCTCATCTCCCAGCCCGCCAATATCTTCATACGAGACCCTGGGAATAGAAGGCATCTCTTTAGCTGGCTTATCGCTGATCTCTATTACTGTATTTCCGCTGATAATCACAGAGTCAGAAACTGGTTTTATAGACACGACCACAATGTCAACGCGTCGGCCCATAATATTTAATTCAACTACATCATGGCGGGTAATCACGCGCCCCTCAAGGTTATGGGCAAGATATGCCTCTCCACCCTGTATCTTTAATGGCTGCGTGGGTGAGAACAGGATTTTTTCAGCAGGCGCAGTATGAATTTTTCGGATATATACCCTGTCATCGATACTAACTCCTGCATTTCTTCGTACTGTCCCGTCAATGCGTATTAATCCCGAATTGCTGTCCTCAGGATAGCCCGGCCATACAAGTGCAGCCGTCCTCTTAGTGCCCTCAATACCGATGACATCGCCCGTCTGCAACCCCAGTTCATAAGCCACTTCAGGGTCAATCCTTGCAATACCGCGTCCTGCATCGTAGGATTTTGCTTCAATGACCTTGAGATTTACGGTTTTTTCTTTCTTATCCATATTTGCCTTTTATTAATCTCCAATTATGTTTCATCCGTTTATTCGATCTTTATCGACTTTGCATCCGGTTTCAAATTGTCTTTGAATTTGAATGTTACTTCAAGCACACCATTATTGTACTTTGCCGCAGCGCTGTCCGGATCGACAGGTACCGGTGTTTTTATGAACTTATAATATTTCCTTGCATTGCTATCTGCTTTGATAATAACTTCTTTTTCTGTCGCATTGAGTTCGATATCTTCTTTATTGATCCCTGGCATTTCTGCCGTAATATTAAATTCATTATTTTTTTCATTGATCAATGCGCTTGTGAATGGCTCCCTGACATCCCTGTCTTTACCAACAGGCGATACATTTCCGAAACGCTCTACATGCGGTATGCCGTCAGGTCCGACCTGCATGCTAAAACCATAAACTTGCGGCTCTTTTCCCATGGATTGCATCATGCGATTTACAAGGTCATTCATCTGCTCCATCTCTTTTTCAAATTCATTGAAAAATCCCTTATCAGTCTTTCTCCAATCTCTTTCCATATTTTTACCTCTTGTTTAATTTGTATATATTTTATATTCTTTAGCTTATTATATAATTATTTTCGTCTCTTTTAAGGATCTCTTTTCGTTCCATTTTTACAATATATTCCTCGATCACATACTCAGGAATTCCAAGCTGCATGGACAACATACGCGCATTTGTCGGGCCTTTTAGCATTGCATAGAGTATTTCCGCCTCAATGTTATCTTCTGCGGTATTTTCGATGGCATCCATATAATTTCCCATCGCCTCGGTTATGTTTCCCTGGATTTGCTGGTACTCCTGCATTAATTGCTGTCTTTTTTCTATGAGCTCCTGTATCTGGCCGTAAAGCGATTTTAAGGTCATGATCACTTGCTGGTCTGCTGATGCATGCTCTTTTGGTGCAGATAAGGCGGCAGTGGTAATTTCAACCTCAAATGAATATGGCGACACAAACACTTCAAGACGGAGGTTATCTGTAATATGAAAGTATTTGCGCCGTTGTTCATCTACGTTGGCTTCTATCAGACCTGCCTGCTCGAGGAGCAGAAGATGCCCGAGTATTGCCTTTGCACCCACGTCAAGCCTTTCTGCTATCTCGCTCATATAGCATGGGCGGCTTGCCAGGAGGTGCAGGATCTTCCTTCGATTCTCGTTTCCGAGTATGTCTAACAGTTGTGCTGATTCCATGTTTATGTTTCACCCCGAGTTAGTGACTTGAGGTTACTAACCTTAAGTTAGTGAGTATAGTATATAAGCTTAACGCAATACCAGAACAATTTCAAAAACCTTATAAATGAACCCAGCGAAATTCCGGTGTGATCAAATATGGTCGTAAAAGTAGGTTTTATTAAACTTGGAAATCTTGGAACCTCACAGGTGATAGATTTATTACTTGATGAGATAGCAGCGAGAGAGGGAATAGCAGTCCGTGTATTCGGAACCGGTGCAAAGATGGGGAAGGATGAAGCGGCAGAAACGGCATCCTTCAAGAATTGGGGGCCGAATTTTGTTGTTATGATAAGTCCTAACTCAAGTGCGCCAGGCCCGACGGCAGCACGCGATGTCTGGAAGGATACACCAACGATAGTGGTATCCGACGGCCCAACAAAGAAAGAGGACAGGGAAAAACTGGAACAGGCAGGCTTTGGATACATGATCCTTCCGGTTGACCCTTTGATCGGCGCAAAAAGGGAATTCCTTGACTGCGTTGAGATGGCTACCTTTAATACTGATGCTTTAAAGGTATTAACTATATGCGGCGCAATAAGGCTGGTCCAGACCGAGATCGACAAAGTAATAGACCAGGTAGCAGCAGGTACAAAACCACTTGTGCTCCCCAAGATCCTTGCAAAACCTGAGAAATGTGTGGAGAGCGCAGGATTCAATAACCCATACGCTAAGGCAAAAGCCCTGGCAGCCCTGCACATAGCCACCAAGGTCGCAGAGATCGACTTCCCGGCATGCTTTGTTTTAAAAGAGGTAGATCAGATAGCTACAGCAGCAGCAGCAGGTCATGAAGCCATGCGCGCAGCAGCAAGACTAGCTGATGAAGCCCGCGAAATGGAAAAAGCAAATGATTCAGTGCTCAGGAAGCCCCATGCAAAAGATGGCAGATTGTTGACCAAGACAAAACTCCTGGAGAAACCCCAGTAAAGTGAACCTCTTTACAGCAGGTTGTGAAAAATAATCAAAACAATCCTGTCAGGAAGCATTTTTGCTTCCTGCTTTAACTTGTATCTTCATTTCCAAATCTTAAATAATAATAAACTGCTTTTGAAATTGCTTCCCTTACATGCGCTTCTCTTGTTTTCACTTTCAGCGCAATAATATCATCCTGGGGAAAAATAGATTGTACATGAACCAGGTTTTTTGGTTCGTTTCCTTCTCTTGATAAGCTGTCTGGATTTTCTTTATTACTATCATTTTTTAAAAGCATCCCATTTCTTCGCATCTCTTTTTCAGCCTTTCGTTTTTGTTTTTCGCGCTCTTCGATCATTTTAATGGCAGTTATAAGTTTCATATTTTTCAACCCGGTCAGTTTATGTCATGATAATACGTATCATGGTTCACAAACATAAAAAGATACTTCACACAAAAAGGCCACAATATAATTTCAAAAAATATTATAAATAATTAAATATTTAAAAATAAGAACGCAGATAAATTATGATAAGAAGATTATGGATTGGTGTTTATTCTTTAACCGTTCATATCATTTTAAACTCCGCCATCGGCGGCGCCTCACCTGGGGTCGCCCCAGCGCAATATCGCTGAGATTGACTGAAAGTGTTAATAGTACGCTTATCTGCGGTTTTATTGATTCCAACAAACACCAACTGATTTTACATACAAATAAGAGATCTGTTTTTAAACCCACCCCACAAGGAATAATTTATATTTTGATCTGTTCCGGCAAAAATCCTTTCTTAATCAGAACTTCTTTCATCCTGCTTTTGTGATTTCCCTGAAGTTCGATAACATTATCTTTTATAGTACCACCGCATGCGAATTTTGATTTAAGATAAGATGTTAATTCCTGCAAATTAATCTCGCTTGGATTAAGACCATCGATCACAGTTACTTCTTTTTTATATTTGCGTGTATCTACCTTAATTACTATTCTCTGTTGTTCTTTTGCTACTTCTTCGCAGATGCAAAGCTCTTTTGGCAAACCGCATACAGCACACATTTCTGAACTCATTTATTGGATTAATACCTCCATTCTTATATTACACAAGATTGTTATATAGCTACTTGATGCTTCCCGTATTAAAATATGATGGTGTAGTGATAGCGAATAACATCGAGTTTGCACGAACAATGACAAAACAGGCACTGGGGTTGATGTTCCGGGGAAGTATCCCCCCGGATTATTCAATGATATTTATCTTAAAAAAACCATCCGAGGTCAATGTTCACATGCTCTTTGTATTTTTCCCGATCGATGTAATATTCCTGAATAACGAAAAAAAAGTCATGGGCTTTTCCGGATTAAAACCCTGGGTTGGATATAAAGCAATGGAGGACATCAAGTATGTTCTTGAAATGAAAGCAGGAACAATCCAAAAGTCCAATCTGTCTATAGGCGGACAAATGGAATTTGATGAGAATTGAAATAATAGAATATAAACGGAATAAATAGAACATTAATTAATATTATGACACTCAAAGGAAAATTAACTGGCGACAATGTATTACTTGAAAAAAATGCAATTGAAGAATTGCATAATAAGAGTTATTACGGGCGCCCTAAAGGTGACAACCTCGAAGTTTCTCTTACCGAAAGCGCCTTTCTTATTTATATGGAAAAAATAAGGGTTGAATTTGAAGGAAAAGAGATTGATTTTGAGGACTTTTTCCTGAAAGCATCTTCACTATTGAAAAATTTTGAATTATTTTATATCGTTTATAAAGATATGAGGGAACGCGGGTATTATGTCCAGCCAGGAGTAACTGGCTTTCGTGTTTATCCTCGTGGTGGACACCCCGGGAAAACACCGGCTGAATTTTTCATCTTTGTAACTTCAGAAAGGATACCTCTATTACTATCCCAATTAAGGACTCATCTTGAGACGGTCGAGAACCTTAAAAAACGCCTGGTTCTTGCTATAGTTGACGAAGAAAGTGATATTACATATTATGAGGTGAAAAAAATCACTCTGAAAGGCACTTATAAATTAATATTGGGTAAAAAGCTGTCAACTGCGATCCTGCTTGAAGACAGGGTGATGGTCTGGAACCCGGATGCTTCTCTGGCGCTTCAAAAAGATGGGTTTTATGGTAAACCAATGGATGAAGGTCATCTGCAATTATCGCTTATTGAATCATGTTATCTTTTAAAAAAAGGGATACTGGACATTGAGAACAAAAATAAAGAAGTGCTTGATTTTGATAGTTTTTCAAAATCAGCTTCCGATATAGAATCAAATTTCATGGTAAAATATTCTGTGTATGAAAAATTAAGGAATGAGGGACTCGTTCCGAAGACAGGATTCAAATTCGGAACACACTTTCGGGTCTATAAGAATATTGAAAAAATTGAGAAAATTGAGAAAAATGATGATAAGATAAAACTGCCCCATTCAGATTATCTTGTCCATGCAATAGAAGAGGATCATGTTTTTTCGCTGCAGCAACTTTCACGCGCAGTGCGCCTGGCCAATAGCGTGAGAAAAGAAATGGTTTTTGGTACAGTCGATTCGCATGTTGATTTTTTTATAATAGGGCGGATGCGACTGTAACCTGAATTTATTCTTCTTCTTCTTCTTTCTGCTTTCTTTTTACTACTTTTTCGAGTTTCTTAGCCCACATATCCTCTACTTTTGTATATTCACACTCAAGGTAATGAGAAACTGCTTTTGCAATTGCATCTTTGGTGCTTGTTTCCCCTGTTTTTTGCTTAAGGGCTTCAATATCATCTTCTGTAAGAACTGTTTGTGCGTGCATTATTTTTGCCATTTTATAACTCCTTAAAAAAAAAGCAATGCCACCACATATAGGCATACTTTTAATTACTACCTCATTATCATAGGAAAGTATTTAAACATTACTGATAAAAATAAAAAACGCTATAGTTTAGACCTGATCATCCTTAATATCATGAAAGAACTCATGATCATAAGAATCAGGCTAACTGCACCAAAACCAGGAGTTTTGTTAGTTTCTTCTGTTTCTCCTGTAGCCTTCCCTGTTGCTTTAATTTCTGTATTTCCTGAAGCAACAAAACTATTTTCAGAAAGATTCAATTCATTCTCGGCATATCCGATGAATTCAAGAGCAGATGTATCATCTTTTTTCCAGAACGAAGATAGGGCTGAATTTGCATTATTTGTATTATAATCTTCAGCTTGCTTAAGGTGTGCTTCAGATTCTGTGACATCTATACCATTCGTTTTTGCTTCTTTTATACGTTTGGATAATGTCTTTGACCGTTCATCCATATCGGCTATTTTTTTCAATATCTCTGAAAATGAGCCTTTCAGTATAATCGTGTCCTTCATATGCAGATTTTCTGAAGTCCATGTTGGAACCATATGACTGTTCTGGAAAAGTATCCTGAATGGTTTGGGTGTTACTGATGTTACTTCAATTCCTTTTGGCAAGAACACCTGGCCTCTGACATCTGCATCCTGGGAGGCCCCGATATCCGCAGTTTTCCCGGATATTATTGCCTGCGGCATATCAACGGGGATTTCAATTGAATAATCGCCGGCTACTTTCCTGGCAAAATTCTCTGCCCTGAAACCGATACGTCCGTTCCATGTTTCCCCGGTTTTTATAGGCGTATTGAAATTCACGATCAGTTTTATTCCATTTTCAACAATTTGCTGTTCTACTACCTGGCCTTTTGAGCTGAAAGTGTGGTCAAAATCGTATATCACTTCTATCTTCGATGCCGGGACCATGAATGAAATACCATCAAGGGACGTTAGGCCGCTATTTCCCACTTCAACCTGTATCAACTCATCTACAGTGCCGTCTTCATTCACAGTTATGTTCAAGATCCAGCGGTTAAGGCTTATATCTGCTGCTGATGCCGGAAAAGCCATCAATAGTACAATAATGAAATAAACAAGAACTTTTTTTATGGACATATAAAATCTCCACCTATTGTTGACTTTTAAAACTAATAACGTTTGCGTTCTGTAAATAATTTGTGTTATTTAATAATTTGAACTACTTCTCCTGTCCTTTCGTATGCCCTGAGCCCCGAAGGTAACTTTTTCCTGAAGTTTTGTGATCTAAGTGCTTTCAGGAATTTCTTGATCTCATCATTTTCCATAAGTCTTTTTGGTATCACAAAATCATATTCCTCATCAGCTATTTTTATGAAATTTAAACCATTCAGTTCTGCAACTGTACGAATTCCTACGCCGACATCCGCTTTACCCAGCTTTACCGCAGCAGCGACCGCACTATGGGTTTTTGCTTCAGTATGATAACCTTTAATTGAATTAGCGAGTTCTTCGAAAGATATTCCACGCTGTTTTGCGACCTCCTTTAGCCTGAGATCGGTCATAACTCTTGTTCCCGAACCGGTATTCCTGTTAATGAACCTTGTATTGATCAAATCCTCAAATTCTTTTATTTTGCTGTCCTTTCGTATTATCAAGCCCTGTTCTCTCAGGTATCCTTTTACAAGAACAACATCAAAAAGCCCTGATCTTTCAAGAAACGGGATGTTATAGACACCGGATTCATCAAGGAGATGCACTCCGGCTATATCGGCAATACCGTTTTTGACCGCACTTATTCCGCCAGATGAACCCACATTTATTATCCGCATTTTAAGTCCGGTTATGTCTGCGAGCGTATCAAGACCAAGACAATGGCTGCCAACAAAGAATATATCCGGTTTTTCAGGTTCCCCGTACAATGTAACTTCAACATCATCACCTGCTTCTATGATCTCAACTGTCGGCGGGATCTCTATAAAACCGTCCGCCTCGGAAAGCGTTGTAATAGCTCCCGACCCTTTTTCGATAGGATAAGCGATACCCCTTATAAGACCCACAGGAAGAAGCTGGCTTCTGCCCTCGGAACGTATCCTGATAGCCGCTCTGGCATGTGTTTTATTATTTATGTTTGTTTTTCCGGTCATTTTCCTGATCAATGGCGCTACAAATTCATTGAAAATCGTAAGAGATGAGGCTGGATATCCAGGAAGCCCAAAAACAGGTTTTCCAAAAATTTTCCCGATAATTGCAGGTTTTCCAGGCTTTATATCGATCCCATGGGCAAGGACCACGCCGTTTTCTTCAATTATCCTGTACATAATGTCGCCAGAACCGGCTGACGTGCTTCCTGACGTGATAATGAGATCACAGTTTTTTGAGAGTTCACTTAATGCTTTTTTGATCTTTGTCTCATCATCCCTTACATTAAAGTAACGGATAGGAGTGCCTCCGCACTCACTGACCGCGCATGAAAGTGAAAAAGAATTCACGTCATAGATCTCACCTGCGTTAAGTGAGCAGCCTGGTGCTTTCAGTTCATTTCCGGTTGAGATTATTCCCACTGTAAGCCCAAAGATGCTTATTTTCGGTTTACCGATCGCGCAAAGAACACCTATTTCCCGTGCACCAAGACAGGTTCCCTTTCTTAAAACCCTCTCTCCGGCCATTATATCCGAGCCTGCCTGCATAACATTTTCATTAATGGAGACAGGACGGTGGATAAAAATATCTTTATCAAAATGCGTATACTCAACCATAACAACGGAATCAGCTCCTTCAGGCATTACTGCACCAGTTGCGATCTCAGCAGCCTCTCCCTTTTGAAGAAAAATACCGGGATCTATTCCTGCAGGGATGGATCCGATAATTTTAAGCCGGATCGGCCTATCCTCACGCGCAGCATAAGTATCAGACGCATAAACTGCATAACCATCCATCGATGCCCTGGTAAAAGGAGGAACATCCACCTGCGAAACAACATCCATTGCAAGGATATATCCTGAAGCGTCTTCTATATCCACTTCGAATGTCTGAGGTTTAATATCAAGGCTGTTGATGATCCGCCTTGCCTCGTCACGAGTTACAAGTTTCCTGAATTCTTTTCTCACAGGCATTATCATGAACCCTGTGGTTAAATCGTTTTCCGGAATTTTTAGAAAAACTATTCAGATATTTTTTTGTACAACTTATACATTTATAATAATATATGTCAAGTGTAACCTTTCTTGGAACTGGTGGCGGAAGGATGGTCGTTCTTAACCAGTTGCGAAAAAGCGGCGGGTTCTGGTTAAAACTTGATGATCTGAATATCCTCCATGACCCGGGGCCCGGTTCCCTTGTAATGATGCATCAGCTTGGCCTTAAACCAAGAGATCTTGATGCTATTATTTTATCCCACAGGCATATAGATCATTCATGTGATGTGAATGTACTAACGGAAGCAATGACGGGTGGAGGATTTACTCCAAGAGGGCGCTTGATCGCACCTTCTGATTGCTTTAATTCTGACCCTGTTATACTCCAATATGTGAGGCCGTTTGTTGAAATAAATGAGATTAAAAAAGGAATGGAAATAATTATTAAGGATATCAGAATGAAGTTCCCTGTCGAAAATATGCATCCTGTGGAAACTTATGGGGTCATTTACACATTCAGATCCGGGCGCCTGGGATATATTCCCGATACTGAATATTTTCCAGGACTGGTAAATGCTTATGAGGGTGTTGATTACCTGATACTTAATGTTGTGCGGATGAAGACCGATAAAAGGATCCGTCACCTGAATATGGATGAGGCAGCAGAGTTGATCGGCAATATAAGACCGAAAAAGGCCATATTGACCCATTTCGGTTTACAGGTATTGAAATCATCCCCGGAGCACCAGGCAAAGCTCATATCAGAAAAAACCGGTGTGGATGTCATTGCTGCCCGGGATGGCATGACGGTGAATTTTAAGAATAGTAATGTTTAATGCTATTCATGTGCTAAAACAGATTTATTATGAAGGATATTACTGCTGAATTGAGAACTGCCCTATACGGCAGGAGCAGTGTTTTTATGGGATCTGCAGAGACGCCCACTGAGCGTATTGTGTACCATATACTGTATGAAACGGCCAGTGCGAAAAAAAACGTTATATGGATATGCCTGAGGGACACGCCAAATACAATAATTTCCAAGTTCTCCTCTTATGAGCTGCCTCTGGCAGGATCGATTGAGAATATATGGTTTGTTGATGCCACTATCATCGGAGACAAAACAATTGCACATCAGACCTCCCGGTGCAATCCCATGGACTACACATGTATGATCATGGAAGTAGTTAAATTGCTGAAAAAATATCCTGCATCTCTGGTTATGCTTGACAACATTGGCATGATGGCGTTGCTTGATCGTCTGGATGTTATTGTGCGTCCCCTGAAATACCTTGATACAAGAATACGGACCGAAGGAGGTGGTTTTATGACAATGCTGGCAAATAAAGCATTACCGGGAAGCGTTGAATCTGAACTTCTTGGACTTATCGATATTATCATCAGGGTTGAACAAAATGAAATTCATGCACAGGTGGGAAGCAAAGAATTGAGCATTCCGTTTTGCTTTACTGGCAGTGAGCTTATCCTTGGTAGCGTTAATGCGGATAAAGATCTACAGGAGTTATTCAGCCTGACCTCTGAAGAAAAGAAAAAACTGGAGCTTGAAGTAGAGGAGAAAGCGCATCTTTATGGGGAACCAATTGATTGATTGATCCGTTCCCAGAGTTGTGCGATCTGTTTACTGTATTCCGAATTAGGATAAGCATGTACCATGATCTTTCTTGACCAGGCGCCTGCCATTGCTTCGTCATACAGGATAACTCCGATAGGCTCAAGACCTAATTTCCGGCTCAGTTCTTCAAGTGTTTTTTTTGAGGCTTCATATTTATTTTTAGGAAGCTTGTTGAACAGGATCCGTGGCCTGGATTTCAAACGCTGGGCCACACCGGAAATAACATAAGTTCCCCGAATATCCTGTTTATCCAGTGTACATACTACAATGCTGATTTCTGTCGTACCCATGATAAGGAGGCTTGACCTGTTAAGCCCGGGACTGCAATCAAATATGATATGGTCGGGATTATACCTGGTCTGGAAATCCCGCAGTAACGCCTGAAGTTTTTCTTTTGCCTGGGCAGGGTCTTTTGAGAAGCTCACAATATCTTCCTCAGTTGCATATGACGGGATAATATAAAGTTCCCCTTCACCTGTCTTGTGTACGATATCTTCAAGTGCTGCCTTGTTCTGGACGTAATCTACTAATGTCTTTTTGGTCTTCAGGCTAAAAAGTGCATGAATGCCCGGGCCTGAAAAATCAGTGTCTACCAATCCGACTTTATAACCCTTGCTGACGAGATAGCAGGCAAGGTTCCCTGATATATTCGTCTTGCCTGTCCCGCCCTTATAAGAATGAAAGCTTATCCACATTTCTTGCACCTTAAATAAATAATTCTATGCATAATATCTTAACCCAGTATCTCTTCAAGTTTCTTATCCAGTTCATCTATTGATATAATCACTTCAGGGGACTCTTCTTCTTTCTTTTTTCGTGATGAGTAGTATACTTTTTTTCCGACCCGCTCTCGTTTTAGCCAGCCTGCCCTGACAAGTTCATTGAGATATTTGTTCTCAATTGACCTGTGACGGCCTGTTCGAATACACACTTCGTCCGCAGTGGCTTTTGATAATTCTGATACTGCAAAAAGTGATTTTCTTAAACTGTCAGGAATTGTGAGGTATAAAGCAATCTGGTCTTCTACAACCGGATGAAGACGCGATTCAATCTCTCCTACCCTGCGTTCGAGTGACTGAAGCCTTTTCTCAAAGACCTTCATATTATCATTTGAGTGTGTTTCCATATGAGCAACCTTTGCACATTACAGTATACTGTGCAAGCATATATATATACCTAATCAATGTGTTGCGAAAAGCAATTAAGAAATGTATATATAAATGTTATTTTTTTGCACAAAATTTAAATATTGGCATGAACATACTATATAATTGTGAGGAAGTTGCACAATAACGCCTCTTCATCCACCCTCCATGTTGCAACTTCCCTCAATATAAAAGCTATATCCCATGAAACAAATATGACTTCTATATGGCAAACATCGGGCTTATCGCACCTACTCCTTTAGAATCAGCAGGTTTGAGGTGCCAGATCAAACCTTCGCCTTATGAAGAACAGGGAGTTATTACGAAGGGTTATTTACACAGACATCATGTTATTTTTTCCCATTGCGGCGTAGGCAAGGTGAATGCGGCGCACTCTACAACCCTTGTCCTTGAAAACAACGAAATAGATTTCCTGCTACTTTTCGGTATTGCTGGCGCGTAGTCGGATGTAGCTATCGGGGATGTTGTGGTTGCAGAGAGTGAGAATTACGGGGAGGAAGGAGTAATGACCGGCGAGGGATGGAAACCTATGGATTTCACAGGTTTTACACTTGTGAAAAATGAGACCGGATATTTCAATACTTTCCTGATGGACCGGAAGTTATTGAAGCTTGCAATAAATACTTCAAAAGACATTGGATTGAACACGCATGCAGGTCATTTCATAACAGTATCCCAGTGTTCCGGAACACGCATTAGCGGTGATATCATGCAAAAGCGTTTTAATGGCTTATGTGAAAACATGGAAGGTGCGGCTGTAGCCCATATTTGTGTCATGTATGGAGTTCCTGTGATCGAGATCAGGGGAATAAGTAATTTAATTGATGACAGGGATATGAAAAAATGGAATATACCTCTTGCGGTATCGAATTGTAATAAGGCGGTCAGTGAACTTGTCAGGAGGCTGGAATGAAAATTTCTATAGGTTATTCACCATGTCCCAACGACACATTTATTTTCTATGCCCTGACCCATAACAAGCTAACTTCCGATCTTGTATTCAGGGAGACTTTAAAAGATGTGGAAACCCTGAACCTCCTGGCTTTGGAGAAAAAATTTGATGTAACAAAAGCCTCATTCCATGGATTTGGTTTCTTAAGGGACGATTATTGTCTCCTGCATTCGGGAAGCGCACTCGGTCGAGGTTGCGGGCCACTGATAGTAGCCAGGAAAAGAATAGATCAACAGGAACTTGGTTCGAAAAAAATTGCCATTCCTGGAAAGATGACAACTGCTTATCTGCTACTGCAGTTGTTTGCACCTGGTGCGAAAAATATTGTTGAGATGCCTTTTGACAGGATCATGAATGCCGTTAGCTTTGGCACTGTGGATGCAGGCTTGATCATCCATGAGAGCCGTTTTACTTATCCACAATATGGTCTTGTAAAGATAATGGACCTGGGCGAATGGTGGGAAAATGAAACCGGTTTACCTACCCCGCTTGGAGGAATTCTTGCAAGAAGAGACCTGGGTGCAACCGTGATCGCGAAAATTGATGGGCTCATCAGGCAGAGTATGGAATATGCATTCGGGCATCCTGAAGAAACAGTGGAGTATATCAAAAAGAATGCCCAGGAGCTTGATAACAGGGTGATTGAACAGCACATCAGGCTATATGTAAATGATTATACGAGGGATTTAGGGGATGGTATCGCCGCAGTTGAAAAATTGATGAAAACAGCGGAGGGATTAAATCTGATACCACATTCTGAAAAAACGATTTTTGTTGATTAAAGGAAATTCTTTATCAAATCATCACTTGATTGTCTGTTGTTGCCATCATTTATTTTAATGATTTTCTGGGCTTTCCTTTTTGCCGGAGGACAGCCTGAACATTCATATATAAAATGGATAAAACCTGTTTCCGGGTTCTCCACTGTATTTTTGTGCTCGTATTCTGTGTTGCAATCTGAACATATTCCGACTATCGGGACTATTTCATTACAATGATTGCATTTACGAACAACAACATTGATCACTTCATTCTTTGTATTGATCGCAGATAATGAATATTCGTCATCGCACTTGATTTTTAATTCTGAAACCATATTCCATTTTAACTTAATAATAACAGGATATATTAAAACTTTACGGGTTTTTTACGATAATTCCAAAATCATGCAAAACAGAACATTTATTTTTACAGGCGTTATCATAAGAAAGAGGTGAACAGTTTGACCGAATTATTTACATCTAAAATAGATTATCTACACGCTATCGAAAAAGGTTGCTTACATTGTGGCGACAAACATCAACCGGATTGCCCTGTGGGAATGGCAAAAGCGCAAATCAGCTGTACCAACGATTTATTAACAGAATTTTATAAACGCAGATAAACCAAAGGCACAGTTACATAATTCAGTTATGGTCAAAGTAATATCATCACAATAAATACTTATTTATTCTTTAATGTAATGATATTACCTGCTACTGACCATGGCTACAATATCTTCTACATTTAAAAATATA
>CABMCA010000115.1 GCA_902384525.1 uncultured archaeon | reverse complement strand
ATGCCCGTATCTTAAAGATGAAAAATGCGCGAGCCGTGAATATACGAATGAAATGATACTGGTCCAGGACAAAGAAGCGCTGGGATTGCTGGGATTCATTCCCGGTGAGATCGTTGACTGGAAAATGATAGCTGCAAGATTACCCGATATTCTGGAAGAATGGAAAGTGCAATTTTGTGCAGGATGCGGATATAGGAAAGTGTGTTTCAATGAATGAGTTCTATCGGTATTTTGCCATTATGCACCGCAGTTGCCACAAGCGCGCCATCAATGCCCAATTCCTGAAGGACAACGATATCATCCAGATCCTTTACTCCGCCGCCAACAAGGATTTTGTGCGTTGATATTCCAGCCATTTCCTTTAAAAAATCCGTATTTATCCCGGTACTTGTTCCCACTTTACCTAAATCCAGCAAGATAATATCCTTCAGGTCAAATTCATTCAATTTTCTTATAAGTTCTTCCGGCCGCAAATCCATTTTCAGATCTTTTGTCAATACAATCCCATTTTTCATATCTATACTCACATTGATACGTCCTGGAAATTGGATGGCTGCTTTTTCTATAATATCTAATGAAGCGGTTTCAGTGCCAATGATAACTGTATCTGCAATCCTTGCACATTTACGGACATCATCCATCTTTTTTACGCCAATATCTACCATAGTGTTTGTTTTCCGGGATATTTGTTCTATCACCCCAAAATTATCACCAATGTCCTGGATATGATCAAGATCGGCAATATACACTTGCGAAGGTCCAATCGTGGAAATCATTTCAAGTGGATCAGATGAATCGCAAATCCGGCTATTTTCGATGGGCCTGTATTTTGTCCGTTCTCCTCTCACTGCGTGCACTACAATACCATTAAGTATGTCCAGTACGAAGATAATTCGAAACATTTCGTATCAATTCCTGCATCCAATTTTCGCCTATCTATTATAGATATTTTTCCTGTGTCCAGCTTTTAAAATTAATCAATATGTTTTTGGTCAATAAAAGTAACTTCATAATAATAAGTATTATTTTGAGCATTAAAATATTATAGCACCTATATAACTCATTAATTACCTTTTCGTGTTGTGGTACAATGAAAAATGGAGAAATAAAAAACGCGGATAATGCAACCGATGAAATGATCAGACACGCACATGTGCTGGGAATAGAAACCATTTTTGACAGGAATGGAAATTATAATACGGGAGAATGCAAGAAAGCAAAATGTAATTTTGGTTCAAGAGGGATATGCTGCAAGCAGTGTATGCTGGGGCCATGCAGGATATCCGGTCGTTCCTTAAAAGGAACATGTGGTGCAAGTGCTGATACTATTGCGGCACGAAATCTTCTCATGATGATAGGAAGAGGTACTGCAGCACATTCATCTCATGCCCTGCATGTGGCATCAACATTACTCAAGACAATCAGGAACAATACAACATTTCGGATAAAAGAACCGATAAAATTAGAATCGGTCGCACGGAAAATCAATTGCAGCGAACAGGGGATCAAAGCCATGGGTACAGCTGTCGCAGAACTGGCAATATCCGATATCATGGGCGATGAAAAATACATGAGATTTGCCAGATCATATTATCCTCCTGATGTTTTCGGGAATCTTTCAAACCTCAGAGTAATGCCTGGGTCCGCAGGAAGGGAATTGCTTGATTCGGGGCATGAAACCTCTATGGGTACCATGGCCGATCCCACCGGGTTCATACTGCATTCAGCAAGGCTGGGAGTAGCGGATATTTCATCACTTATCATAAGTGCGGAATTACAGGATGTGCTTTTTGGCACGCCAAAAATATTCTCTTCAAAGATCGGGTTCAATGTGCTTGAAAAAGATAAAGTGAATGTGGTGATTCACGGTCATGTTCCACTACTTTCAGAGAAGATCATTGAATTTTCCGAGGATGCCCGGCTCCTGGAAAAAGCAAGATCCCTTGGTGCCAATGGAATAAATATAGTAGGCTGCTGCTGCACAGGGAACGATGCATTGATGAGACATGGCATTCCGGTTGCAGGAAGTAATATTCACCAGGAACTTATAATTGCGACAGGACTTGCTGAAGCCGTAGTCGTTGATGTCCAGTGTATTTATCCCAATATTGAGAATGTTGCAAAACATTTTCATACAAAGATCATATCAACTATGAAAGAAGCAAGATTCGAAAGTGCGCAACATATACCTTTCGATGAAGAAAATGCAGATGATGCTGCAAAAAGTATCCTGAATGCAGCGATTGAGAATTTTCCGAAAAGAGGGCATAACATCTTCCTGCCGCAGGAAAAGCCTCATGACCTGACGGCAGGTTTCTCGGTTGAGAACGTTCTTGGTGTTCTTGCTGCGATAAATCCGCAAGATCCGTTCAAACCATTAATAGAATGTATAAAGTCAGGAGATATAAATGGGATTGTCCTTATGGCAGGCTGCATAAGCCCGGAAATGACCGAGTCCAGCCAGGTGGTCATTGTAAAAGAATTATTAAAGCAGAACGTACTTGTTTTCTCAACAGGATGCGCTGCGCAGGCATGTGCAAGAGGAGGACTTCTTACCCCTGATGCTACAATGGAATTTGCAGGCGATAAATTAAAAGGAGTATTGAAATCGCTTGGCGATATAGCAGGGAAACCGCTTCCTCCTGTATGGCATTTCGGGGGTTGCGTTGACAACTCAAGGGTTATCATTCTGGCAATTGCACTTGCACAGAAGATGGGCATATCATTAAAAGATATGCCTATAGCTGCGTCAGCTTCCGATTGGGTGGCTGAAAAGGCCGCTGCAATAGGAGCAGGCACCGTAGCGCTGGGTATTACAGTTCACCTGGGGAGAGCGCCGCCAATTCTTGGAGGACCTGAAGTTGTTACTTTACTGACCCGGAAATCAGAGGAACTCTTTGGCGCAAAGTTCATTATTGAAGAAGACCCGATAAAAGCATCGAAGCTGCTTCTTTTGCATATAGGGAATGCAAGGGAAAAATTGGGTCTGTCTTCAAATATTGGCGGGCATGGATCGCAGCGGCCGGAGAATGAGGAAATTTCGATCTCCCCGAAACCCCTCAATCCTCAAAATCCGTTGCTCCTGCCGACATATTAATAGCGATCCCGGCGATATCACCGCTGTAGCTTGCTATTTTTTCAATATCATAATAAGCATTATCAGTAAAGTTAAATATATATATTATGAAATTATTTATGATGATGCTAATTATGATTGGTCATAGTTGATATCGTAAAATTTCTGTTAAAAACGCATGACCAAACAAAGGAGGATTAAAAATGAAAGGTGCAATAGTTCAATGTTTAGGAGACCTCGTAAAATCAAATTTTGGAAATGATAAATGGGAACAGTCCCTGGAAACAGCTGGCATGAGTAAAACTTCCTTTTTCACGCCGATCCAGAATGTGGATGATGAAAAAGTAATGAAGATCATTGAGTCATTATGTAAGGTTGCTAACATTTCGCCTGCACAGGCAGCAGATGCATTTGGTGAGTACTGGGTTAATGTATATGCTCCCAAGGTATATAATTCCTATTTCAAAGGAGCAAGTTCCTCAAAAGAATTTATTTTGAAGATGGATAGCATCCACGATACCGTTACAAAAAATATTCCGAACGCTCACCCGCCAAGATTTGAGTATGAATGGAAGGGCGCTCAAACGATGATTATAAAATACAAGTCCAATAGGGGATTAATAAATATTCTAATGGGACTTGTAAAAGGCGTTGGAAAATATTATAAAGAAGACCTGAAAGTAACGAAACTTTCAAATGACAAACTGCAAGTGATTTTCCCTAACTGAGCCAATAAAATATCTATTTTTTTGGCACAATCCTAAAATCCAGTGATTTGCCGATTCTATCGACGGAAAAGAGAACAACCTGATAACAAATCTATCTCCATAAACGACAATTATCGAAAAATTAACTGTTTTTTAAGGCAAAGACCAAATTAATAATAAATAGGCTCAAAATAAACCCGCATAATAAGCATAAATCGATAGGCACTGCTATCACGATATTAAAATT
>CABMCA010000114.1 GCA_902384525.1 uncultured archaeon | reverse complement strand
GAGTTTTACTCTCTATTGCCTTATCGTACCCTTCAATCGCTTCATAATATCTTCCGATATTGCCAAGTGCAATGCCTTTATTATTCCACGCCTCTGCCGAATTTGGTTTTCTTTCAATTGCCTTTTCAAAAGCTCTAATTGCTTCATCATATCTTCCGAGATTGCCAAGAGCATTGCCTTTATTATTCCATGCTTCTGCAAAATCTGGTTTTATCTCAATTGTTTTTTCAAAAGCCTTAAGAGCTTCATCATATCTTCCGAGTTTATCAAGTGCAATTCCTTTATTAATCCATGCCTCTGCAAAATCTGGTTTTATCTCAATTGCTTTCTCATAAGCTTCAATCTCTTCATTATATCTTCTGAGTTTACCCAGTGTAATACCTTTATTAGACCAAGCATCAGCATAATTTAGTTTTATCTCAATTGCTTTTTCAAAGGCTTTGCGAGCTTCATTATATCTTCCAAGTTCAGCAAGTTCAATGCCGTTATTATTCCACGCCTCTGCATCTTTATATATGAGTTCGTTTGACATGATTAATTTAATTCTTTTTATTACGGATTAATCTATCAATTTGACAACAATTCAAAATTTCATTTGAATAAAGAGTTTAACCACAAATCAATAAATATTTTATATAAATCTTTTTGTATTATATTTTGTTTAAAATCATCAGAAGTTTTGCATAAGACTATAATCACAAGAAATATAGGCTTATTCGCCCCGTTTTAATCGATCTTGTTTTGAATCATTACATCAAAAGCCCCTATATTTATAACTGTTGACATGAATTAAAGACAATTTATGAATATATTAAGACGAGGGCGGCTTGAGGTTACACCGGACGAAGATATCATGCGCTTTACTTCATCAATGGAAGCTGACAAACGTATATTCTATGCTGATATCCAGGTTGATAAAGCACATGTTGTCATGCTGAAAGAACAGGATATAATAAAAGAGAACGAATGCCGGGCAATTCTTTCGGGTCTTGACAAAATACAAAAAGAGGGTATATCAGCCCTTGATACATCCTATGAAGACGTACATATTGCTCTTGAAGCACGCCTCATTGAAATGGTGGGTGAAGATACAGGCGGCAGGATGCATTCAGGAAGGTCGCGCAATGACGAAGTTGCGACCTGCATACGCCTTACGCTGCGGATGGAATTATTATTTCTTATGGAGGAAGCACTGGACCTTGTTGGAACGCTTATAAAGACAGCAGGAAAGCATCACGAAACCTTAATGCCCGGATACACTCACACCCAGCATGCCCAGCCTACAACACTTTCTCACAATCTTCTTGCTCATGCAAACGCGTTCCTGCGTGATATTGAACGGATAAAAGAAGCTTTCAGGCATACCAACCAGAATCCCCTCGGTGCTGCTGCATTTGCTTCCACAGGTTTTCCGATAAACAGAAAAAGGACAACTGAACTTCTGGGTTTTGATTCGGCAATCGAAAATTCCATGGATGCGGTCAGCACACGCGATTTTATGATCGAAAGCATAAGCTGTTTTTCAAACATGATGACAAATCTCAGTAGAATGGCAGAAGAACTGATACTCTGGAGTTCATCAGAATTCGGATTTATTGAACTTGATGACAGTTATTCATCAACATCCTCGATCATGCCGCAAAAGAAAAATCCCGATATTGCCGAACTCATGCGCGCAAAAGCCGGAACTATTAACGGCGCACTTATGTCCGTACTAACGATATGCAAAGCCCTTCCTTACAGTTACAATCGCGATCTTCAGGAAGCAACACCACACCTGTGGCGCGCCCTTGATACGGTGCAGGCTTCGGTTCGAATGGCCCGGGGTATGATCGGGACGATGAATGTTAAGAAAAATGCCATGATAACAGCAACAAATATTGGTTTTATGACAGCTACCGAGCTTGCTGATGTCATTGTCCGGACTACTGGTATTCCTTTTCGGACTGCACACCATATTGTCGGCGCAATTGCAAAAACAGGCTCGACTCCAACTCTTTCAATGCTTGATGAACTCTCATCAGAAATAATACATAAGAAATTAAGCGACAGGGGCCTGACAGAAAAAGCTATCAGGGAAGCTCTTGACCCTGTGGATAATGTCAGGAAACGTAAAGTAATGGGAGGTCCTTCGCCCCTTGAAACAAAAAGACAGATTGTTGTTATTAAGAAAAAGATAATGATAATAGAAAAAGATATTGGACTACTTAATAAAAAAATAAACGAAGCATTGGATAAACTCACAAAAGCCTGCAAAAAATGCACATGAATCGAAGCAAGGCAGATATATATAGAATTCACTGCATATATGCTTTGGGACTAAAGAGGCAAATATTATGACTGAGGAAAAACCTGCGCAGATTACTTCAATACCAGATGAAAAAAAAGAGTCTGGCAGCATCCCACTGCCTCTTTCTGACAGCAAGCAAGCTTTCTGTGTCGCACTACCAATATCGGGGGGAAGACCCATAAAAGTAATGGGGGATAATCCACATGATTTCATTTCATTTCTGAAAGATTCTTCTGTAGCATGGTTAAATTTTCCAGTAAAAGATATCAAAAAGGATGCAGAAATTATTGCAATGTCCCTGGGATTCAGTTCTTCACTCGCGCCAACGATCTTATCCAGCTATCTTTCTGCCTATGAGGACAGGGATACGGAAATGGGATTGATGCTTCCTGCAGTGGCAGTAAAGAAATTTGATGTTCTTATCAGTCCGATACTTTTCCTCATAAGAAAAGACCTGATCGTCACAATTCATGAAGAGAATGTGACACGTCTTGTGCGTCTTTCCCGCTATGCCGACGCTTTCATGAGAAAAATAAAGCCAAACCTAATACTGGAAGACAAATTGACAATAATCCTGACAAGGCTTATAGATGAAAATATCAACAGGAATTTTGACCATTTAAGACAAATTGAATCACAGGGGGATGAATTGAGCAAGATCCTGATGGATCCGAAGTCACCACGTGGAATGATCGCTCCTGAGATCCATAACATGAAACATGCCCTTATAAGTTATATGGATACGCTCTGGGCTACCCTTGACGTAGTGAATTCACTCAGGCATGGTGACGCCGAATTGATAAGCGACAGCCCGAAATTGCTTGCAAGAGTAGGTATCCTTTCAGATGACGTGAACAGGCATATTGCCCTGAGTGAACATATGTCCGATGTTCTTGCTTCAGGACTGGAAGTGCTTCAGAGTATATACAATAACCAGCTCCAGATATTAAATAACAGGCTGGCTCTTGTCATGACATGGTTGACCATATTAGGTACGGCAGTTCTGGTTCCAAATACTATTGCCACTGTGCTGGGAAATGCGGCTTTCGATATGGGGCCAAAAGACCAGAGATGGTATTTGGCGCTTATTATTTTCTCTACAATAATCGCGACCTGGGCAGCATATTGGTGGGTTAATAAAAAAGGATTAATGCCAAAAGTAGTGGAATGATCATTTCTTCTTTGGCTTAGAATCTGTGTATGCGCGGAATGCCAGTATTATTATCACGATAAGACCAAGTATAAATATGAGGGGTAATACGAGTTCTTCCAGGGTACTTTCCCTGGGTGTTTTTTCAATTACCGGTGTTCCTCTGGCAGTTGGTGTGATCATTCCTGCAACGGTGGGAGCTGGGGATACTGCTGATATAACTTCAGATTTTTGAAGATTCAATAACTCAATTAATTTATTTCCCTTAATGTCTGTAGCCTCATAAAGAATTGTATTCCCATCCCTGCTCCACATGGGATTTCTCTGGTTGAAACCATCTTCTATAAGACGTCTTTTCCCGGTGCCATCAGGATTAATGATAAATATCTTTTCACTGCTTGCTAATTGGGTTTCAGTCGAAACAAAAAGAATACCATTCTTTCCCCAATTCAAATTATATTTCTTAAAAGCATCATCTGTGATCTGTGTTATACCAGTACCATCGGCATTGGCAGTGTATAATTGATCAAGGTTTATTTTGTCCTGTGATACAAAAACAAAGGAAGTGCCATCCGGGCTCCACCGGGGGTTCCACTGGCGTGAGGTATCATTAATAACCATTTTCAGTCCGGTTCCATCGATATTTACTTCGAATATATCTTCATATCCATTTTTACCTAATAATGTGAATAATATCTTTTCATTTTCTGGATTCCACGAAGCTGCCCCCCAGAAACGATCCCCTTTTATTGGTTCTTTTCCCTGTCGGATGGTTTCATTGAGTAGTTTCCTTGTTTTCGATCCATCCAGTGAAACAATGAATATTTTTTCTATACCAACATTGTCATAAGACATAAATGAGAGTTCATCTGTTAACCATTCAATATCCCATTTCCGATTTAAGTCATTGGTTAACTGTTTTCTTTGTGACCCGTCGGTCTTTATCGTGAATATCTGCTGATTTCTTGATATATCATAAGAAACATATGCAATTGTGGTGCCATCCGGACTTATTGCCGTGCTCCAGAAATCTTTATCTGGAATATTTACTGTGGCATTACTTTCTATAATAAGGTCAGCAGAAACTGGAGCTGAAAATAACGATATTAAGAATAAATATATGAATATATTTGATACTTTCATAAAACCCAGCGATTATATATCTATTTACCATGATAAATGTTACGCTGCTAATATCTTTTCCATTTTTATAATTGCTTATTCATCAAAATTACACAATGATGTTTGTGGGTCACAATTTTTTTTATTCATCTTTTGAGGCTTAGATGCAACTGACCCTGGCAATTCAACACTTCCATATTGTCCTCCTCCACCTGGATTTACCTTTATCTTCCCTTCCCTGAAAGCAAGTATAGCACTGATAACCCGCGCATCGACTTCTGAATTCTTTATATCCGCATCAATGAGCACTGCTACTTCAGACCCATATTGGTCAATCAGGGCATTCCAGGCGCTCTGGACACCTTTGGTATTGGGGCCGACCCCCAACGCTTTTGCGATTATTTCTGATAATGGGATGATATGAATATATGGCGGTCTGTGATCGGGATATTGCGGTTCATCAAAAGAGGCGAGCTCATTTACCCTGTCTTTTACCCCTTTTTTTATAGTTCCCCCGCATGAACATTTCCAGCTTTTCATGACACTTTCCCTTATTGTATAATGCGTGAAACACCGGATACATGCGCTCTCGTTGTATTTTCCTTCCTCTGGCGGCATTCCCACGTTAAGGACAGGTTTTCTTCCTTTTTCCCGGATTATTGCCATCTTCAGTTCATCAAAACTTATATCTTCCATTTCAAAACGGTTGAATTCGCGGGCGAGCTTATTGACATAAGGTGAATGCGCATCCGAGTTTGAGAGGTATGTGAGGCATTTAAGTTCTGCAATCCTGTCTGCATAAGAAGTATCTGCGCTCAATCCCAGTTCCAGGAAATAAATATGCTTATGCCTTTCTCCATAGCATTCTTTGAGTGAATTATGATATGCATACATGGCAGTCCATGGAGTGAAAGCATGCGCAGGCCCGATAAGGGCGCCTGCCGATATTGCAGCGTCCGCGATCTCATAACCTTCCAGCCTGACATTAGGCCTGCCGTTAGAGTCTATGTCTTTTGAATGGGGTTTCATGAATTCATATAGTTCTTCTGCCTTGGAAATAGAAGGGATGATCAGGAGGTGATGTACCTGGTTTATGTCCTCGATCTCGGTTGTAAGGACAAAACTTGCACCCTTTTTTACATTTGTACCTGCCTTTAGCCTGAAAACACCGTTTTCTTCCTTTAAGGTCCTGATATCTGAAAGCCATTGTGGGTGGAGGCAATCCCCTGAGGCCACAAGCTGGATACCTTTCTTCATCGATTCCGAAGCTAAGGTGGGAATATCCATTTTCGGGGATGTTGCCTTGCTATATTTTGAATGAATATGAAGGTCTGCGTTTACTTGCATAGAGGACTAATGAACTGGAAAAGATATAGGGCTTATGGATGACAGTGTTCATATTGGGCCACATGCTTTTATTTTATTGACATTTATTCTATTGAATATTTTCTATTGCCGCATCCTATCTTTTCAGCGGCTTCCAGATGTACGGATGGGTCTATGCCCCATAAGTGGTATATCGACTTACCGTTTATTTTCATTTGTTCATTTATCAGGTCAATTGTGGCAGCATCAATAGCTACAGGGTCTGTTCCTGCGAGTATTCCAATGTCATCCACAAAACGCTCCCCTGAAAAATTAAAGCAGTCGCATCCGGGTGTAAGGTCATAAACCCAGTTGATGTAACCAATACGTCCTTTTAGCGCCCTGATAGGGCCAAGTGCTGCTTCGCCTAATCTTTTTTGCATTTTAAAAGATGCATCCTGCGGAGGGATTATCGCCTCGTTCTGGCACGCATCTGCGCAGGATAACTCTCCGCAGCATTTTGAATGGTCTATCCGGGGAGGATCGATTGCTCCCCATGGGCAAACTTCCACACAATCCCTGCACTGGATGCATTTTTCAGGATCGATGGAAGGTCTTCCCACCTCATGGACTTTGATTTTTCCTGCCCTGTCAAGACACCCCATGCCAAGATGTTTCACGGCGCCGCCGAATCCTGAGGCCGGATGTCCTTTCCCATGAGAGATGACTATCATGGAATCGACTTCCGCGATACCTGATGCAACTGTAATACTGTCAAGCACATCTCCATTGATCTTTATCTCCCTCCCATCTCCACCCCTTAATCCATCCGCCACGATAAATGGAGCATTCATACTCGCATGGGTAAAGCCGTTCATAGCCGCCCCCCGAATGAGTTCTGCAGCATTAAGCTTCATACCTTTGTACAAGGTCGTAGTGTCTGTAACAAAAGGTATCCCGCCTTCTTTTATTACCATGTCAACGACTGTTCTCACGATCACCGGTCTAACGTGTGTTGTATTGCCATATTCACCAGGGTGAATTTTGATAGCCACAATATCTCCTTTTTTTACGGGTGATATATCCGGAAATATCTTTTTTATCTGTTCTGGCTGATTGTCCTCTGGATTCGTAATTCTGGCACCTTTGAAAATAATTTTATTCAATAGCGTCACATCCTATTTGACCATATATGCAATCATGTTAATTAAGATTTTCAATAGTTAGCGTCATGAGTGTACATATATCATTTTAACCATTATAGGAGCCCCCAATATCAAAAAGAATACTGGATAAACAATATAAAACTAAAATAAACCATGATAAAACTTAAAAACTGAATAAAACTCAAAAACTTTCATAATATTTAATACGATTAATGCTCATCATAATTATTATGAAGACGCGTGTTTCAATTGAAAAACAGACGTGTTCAAAAACGAAAAAAATGGAGATAGTGATATGTTAGAAACTTCCGAGGAAAGGGTGAAATTATTAAAAGCTGGAATTTCAGCCAGAAGAATAGAACAGCTTTACATTATAAACAATGATATCAAAATATTAAGTATCCCAGTGCTCTTTGAGGCAGTTGAGGTCCATCAGGAAATCGAAGGTAAAGGATTTTTTTGTGAATTAACCACAGAGTACGTGAACGCTTAACAAAATTTATATGTGCTGAATGCGTTAGCAAGGCAGCCTATGAGTGTTATTGTTAATCGTTATAAGTGTGGTTACTGTGGAGCCTGCGTGGGTGTATGCCCCGTTGGCGCGCTTGAACTGGTGGAAACCTGGATAGAAGTGGATAATACCTGCACAAGTTGCGGAGTGTGTGCAAAAATATGCCCTGTTGGGGCGCTGGGGGTAGTAAAATGAGATCCAGTTATGATGTTATTATAGTTGGGGCAGGTCCTGGCGGTTCGATCACTGCAAAAACCTGTGCACAGGCAGGGCTACAAGTGCTTCTCATTGAGAAAAGGCAGGAAATCGGAGATCCGGTAAGGTGTGCAGAAGGAGTTGGAAAAGAAGGTTTAATGCAACATATCCAGCCCGATAGCAGATGGATAGCTGCTGAATTAAAAGGCTCGATGATATTTGCACCTGATGGGACTGAGATCAAAATGTCTGAAGAAGCATCAAGCCAAAAAGCGGGTTTTAATCTCGAAAGAAAAGTTTTTGACCGCGTGCTTGCACAGCAGGCAGCCATGGCAGGCGCAGACGTTATGGTAAAAACAAGAGCCATCGGATTATTAAGGAGCAACGGAAGCATTTCAGGTATAAAAGCTATGTATATGGGAGAAGTCACTGAGATCAAAGCCGACATAGTCATTGGGGCTGACGGTGTGGAATCCAAGGTAGGTAGGTGGGGAGGAATAGATACATCCTTGAAACCCGTGGATATCAACACATGCACCCAGTTCCTTGTTTCAAATATTGATGCGGGTGAATACAACAAATTTTACATTGGAGAAAAATATGCACCTGGAGGTTACTTGTGGTTATTTCCCAAAGGAGAACATACGGCAAATGTAGGCCTGGGGATACTCGGGAGCAAATGCGGTACTGTGAGGCCGATTTTATTACTCCATAAATTCATGGAAACTTATATGCCTGATGGTAAGATCATTGAAATGGTAGTGGGAGGCGTTCCCGTAAGCGGACCGATAAAACAAACCGTGGCTAATGGTCTTATTCTTGTAGGTGATGCAGCAAGGCAGTCAGATCCTCTGACCGGAGGAGGTATCATCAATGCAATGGATGCAGGAAAAATTGCAGGAGAGGTTTGTATCAAGGCAAAAGAAAAAGGAGATTATTCGGTTAAGATATTAAAAGAATACGAAGACAGGTGGCGTGCCACTATAGGGAAAGAATTGAGCAAATCCCTCATGATAAAAAATCTTCTTATAAAGGTATCAGATGAGCAGTTAAACCAGTTAGCTCATTCACTGTCCGGGATAGATACCAGCAAAATGGCTTTACCAAAAGTGCTGCCAATTTTATTTAAGAAAAATCCGAAGATATTGTGGGAGTTAAGAAGCCTGTTTATATAAATACCTGAAAAATAGTAGAAACCGCAGAACAAAAGTTCTGCGGTTTTATTCCTTCCCGAAGAAGCTTCTCATCATCGGATGCATTTCCATCATCTGCTGGCTTGCAATATCCTCATATAATCTGTACATGATACTTACTGTCAGCAACAGGCCTGTTCCGCCTGCGCCGCCAAGAGTACCAAGTAAACTTGCAATGAGTGTAAGAATCCCGATAAATGCCCCGCCGATAACTGTTACTTTGGGAACATACCGCTGCATTACACGTTCAAGTGTCCCGCTGCTTCTGCGGTAGCCCGGGATCTGCATTCCTGACTTCTGGATTTTTTCCGCGACCTGCTTTGCACCCATTCCTGTAGTCTCGACCCAGAAAAGAGCAAAGATTATACCTCCGATGATAAGCATGGACGCATCAGTGAAAACATGCAGAAGTATCTTCCATAACGCAGGCTCTGCAAATCCAAGACTCGTGAATCTTGGCCCAACAAGAGTGGGTATCCAGTCACTTGGCCCGTTTATGGGTGAAAGGTAATACATAAGGCCATCGACAGCAGTTCCTTGTTTGTAAGTCCCTAATGTCGTTATACCTTTGCTTGAAAGAATCAGGCCTATCATCTGGATATTTGCCTGAAGAGCCCTGACAAGGATCATTGGCAAAACGCTTGCATAGATGAGTTTTACAGGGAATCGCCCGCGTGCGCCTCTTACAGCCGCATGGGCAAGGGGTATCTCGATACGCGTGCTTTCTACATAAACTACCATCAGATAGATAACTATTGTACTTAACAGCGCAAGTATTCCTGCATTGTAGAGGAACAGGACTTTGTTTGTCAGTATGTAATTCAAATCGACACCGGACGTAGGACCAGCCATGAATACCCATTTTGGAAAGATACCTATCGGAACTCCTGAGTTATCTGTTTTCCAGTTGAACAGGCCCTGGACGATCTGCTGCGATACTCCGGCGATAATAAACATTCCAACACCTGATCCTATACCCCACTTGGAGACTATTTCATCCATATAGAGAATTAATATACCGCCCATACAAACCTGGATGAATAGCAACAATGTTATATAGCTCACGGGAACCCCGAGAGTAGCTGCCAGTCCGGCATCTGCTTTCATATATCCACCAAGGATCTGTGGCAGGGCTTCAAGAGCGACCATTACAAAAACAAGAAGTTTCTGCAAACCCTGGAAGATGGCCTGTTGATGTGGATCTGTTAAATCCATTTTTATGACATTTGCTCCCACAAGCAATTGCAGCACTATTGAAGCTGTCACTATCGGACCTATTCCCAGGACCATCAGTGAACCGGACGCTCCGGCGAAGAATGCCCTGTAAAGTTCGAACAGGTCGATCGAGCTTTTATCCAGCCCGAATAGCGGGATATTGGCCAAAACGAAATACAGGACAAGAATTCCCAATGTCCATCCAAGTTTTTTCTTAAAATGTACATGACCTTCCGGGCGTGTAACCGCAGGAAGACGGTTCAATAGGGGTGCAAGACTTTCAAATGCCATATTATTTTACTCTTGTTTTGTCGATTCTGGTTTTTCTAACGGGGAGATTATCTGCCCTTTAGCTTCTTCAATCTTCTGCTTTGCGACAGACGAGAACTCGGAAGCGGTTACAAACAATGGTTTGGTTACTTTTCCAGTGCCAAGTACTTTTTCTATACCGATACTTCCAAGATCAATGTGGAATGCATTTCCTTTCTGTTCTGCAAATCCATCTATTACCAGTTGCTCAATTGCCTCATCGATCTCTCCGATATTTACTATGATCAAATCTGATGTCACAGACTGTGGGCGTTTGAAACCGTGCTTACCAAAACTCAAGCCGCGCTGCATTGAGCGGACAAAATGATGCTTGCATGTTCCGGCATTCCCGCGTCCTCCGCTGCTTCCTCCGCCTCTTCTATTCTTATGCGTGCCTCCGCCGCATGTCCTTGACCCCCTGAATTTCTTTGTTTTTTCTTTGCTCATGATAATCACCTCATTTTCGTTAACAGGGCATTGATTTCGGTTCCGTGGAATCCGAGATCTCCTCCTTCCTGGAAAGTTCTCTTGGTACCCTTCAGGCCTTTTCTTGCCGGATGCATCCTGAAAACAGGTTTCATTTTAGGAATGTCAGAGATTGATATGCTTCCTTCGCATATGGCTTTAGCCAGTTCCTTGAAGGATTTGAATTTTGTGTTCTCACTCAGGTATTCCTCAGTAAGATCATCTCCGCCTTCGAGCTTGCCCCTATTCTCAAGTATTTCTGCAAGTGTTTCCGGGGTTATGACTCCCCATGCAACGTAATCCTTTGCTTTATGGATCATTCCATGATAGGTGGGTGTTTCAGGGACTACCACACAGTGATTTACCCTGTCAAGGCGCAACATTCTTAATGTATCCCTGATATCCTGTCTGGTTTTTACTTCTCCGCGAAGTTTTACTATAGCGTACATTTTTCACACCTTCATAGTTGTTGTCTTTATAAGTGCATCAAAAGTTGCTTTTGCGAAATTAAGGGTTGTTCGCGTTTCACCGCTAACTTTTGTCCATACGTCTTTTATTCCTGCAATTTCAAGCACTTTTTTAGCAGTTCCACCTGAAGCAATTCCAAGTCCCCGGGGAGCAGGCAAAAGCCTGACTTCCACGCTTCCGGTTTTACCCTTTACTTCAAAAGGTACTGTATGACCCTGTCCGCAGCCGCATTCCCATGAGCCGCAGCCGCGTTTAATACCGATTACATTCATCTTGGCAGTATCTATAGCTTTTCGGATAGCTATTCCAACCTGGACATCTTTTCCCTCTCCGATGCCGATAAAACCATCACCATTACCAACGATGACTGTTGCTCTGAATTTTACTCTTCTTCCTGAGTCTGTCATTCTCTGGACCATATTGATATCAAGAACTTCATCTCTGATCTCGGGCAGCAATGCATCCACAATCTGGGACTCTCTTATCGGCAATCCCGATGCAAGGGCTTCGCTCATTGTTGTAACCTGTCCCTCCTTGACCAGTTTACCCAGTCTTGTCTGAGGGAACCATTCTTCTTTCTGTTGTTCAAATCCTTTGTCTCTCATTTTATTCACCTGAATTCGCCCTCGATCTTTTGTTTAACGGTTTGGAATTGTTCTGCAATATTGGTTTTCCTGTATTTGTCAATATGCTTGCCCATGATCCTGTCTTCCGATGGGAATATTGCCGGGTCATGGGGTATGTCAAGACCTGCATCTACCGCACCTTTTAATGCTGCAAACAGCAGTCCACCCTTAGTAGTATGATACAATCCCAGGTCAGTTATTGCCTCTGTCTGCCCTTTTTTCTTTGCCCTGTATCCGAGCAATAATCCTGCCAGATACGCTGACGTGATATTTCCAGTCGGGGCAGTATAGCCGTATTTTTTTAAATCCTGCGTGTTGGCCGAGACGAGTGTTGAATCTCCTGCTGATTGAGGTACTATTATCTGTATCTGCGTGTTTTTCAGGCTTTTCCTGATTACAAGCCTGGGCTTTTTTGATATCAACAATTGCTTTCTTGTGCGATAATCCGTTTTGCCCATCCGGACTCTTCTGAATTTTACTTTGTATCGTGATCCTGTTGCCATATTCAAGCCTCCTTGGCTTTAAGCTGTTCTACATGGGCAATAAGATGTGCCCTGCTTCTGTATTCTCCGCCTTTGGCTTTGCGGTATAATTTCCTGTATGTTGAGACTTCGATGGTTTTGTTCTCTTTCATTTCCTTAAGCTGGCTGCGCAATGCACGGATTTTTTTCATCCATTGTTCTTTCTTCGGGTTCCTTGCGCCTTTTGCTCCGGATCTTGAACCATGGCCTTTCCTGTGCCCGTATGCACGTGTCTCATCAACTTTTCTGGCTCTTCCGCGGCTTACTCCCCGGATATTTCTTTTTCCGATCTTCTCTTCGCTGATCAATTTACGGATATCTTCCCGCGTAAGAGCTGTTGCTATATCCTTGAATGCTTCGGGATCCATCCATACGCGGTTGATCCCAATATCCATAACTTCTGCCGCAAGTCTTCTCTGATTTGCAAGGTCTGCCATTTTAATCCACCTTCTGTGTGGGATTTAAAATCTTCAATCCCAATTCTGCAGCTTTTTTTTCGATAATGCTACGCTTTCTTGCTCCCACTGTTCTGCCTATTCTTCCAGCCTGCCTGTCGGTCTTAAGAGATTCAACTTCTTTAATATTATTTACAATGATCTCTTCAAATCCTGATGGATGGAGCCCGCGAACAGCCGCCGGACTTCCATATCCTGCTTCTACAAGAGGACATTTTCCATGCTTTGCATACCGTGTTTTGTTATGTATGCCGTCCGGTTTCCTCCAGTAATCTGCAAGCTTCTTCTTTTTATGGGAATCTGTCTGCTTGAATGTGGGCTTTTTGCTTTTCTGTTTTTTTCTTATATTAAGAAGTCTTTTTGTTTCTGTATCGAGTGTGATAGTAATAGGTGATGCTTCGATTTTTTCAGCAGTCTCCTCTTCTGTCTTTTCTTCTTCGATCACCATCTGGTCTGCAGAGGCTTTGATCTTCTGGCCAAGTTTTTCGCCGATTCCTTTTATGCCGGCAATCTCTTCTTCGCTTGCATTTTTTACGGATTCTATTGTCTCGAATCCTGCATCATAAAGAATTTTCGCTTTAGCCTTGCCAACACCATCGATAGTTGTAAGTTGTTTGATCGCTTCATTTTCCATATTTTCACCTTCCTTACTGTTCCACCAGGTAAATCCCGTCCTGGAATACCCTTGGGTCAAATCTTTTGATCTTTGTAGCTGTGCGGATATTGGCTGCTGTCTGTCCTACATCTTCCTTATTGATACCATTCAGGATAACCTGGTCACCTTTTATCGTGACTTTGGTGTTACCCAGGATATTGGCTTTTCTTGCCTTCTTTTCACCCAGGAAATTAGCAATTATTACTTTGTTTCCTTCGGTCTTTATCTGGATAGGAAAATGTGAATAAACGACTTTCATCTTATATTCATATCCCTTAGTCACGCCTGCGATCATATTTTTTAAGTGGGACTCATACGTACCAAGAATAGCGAGCTGTTCTCTTCGTGGAATGTTTGTCTCCACAATAATTTCGGAATCGGCTTTCTTTATGGCAACTCCCGGATACCAGAGTTTTTTCTGGAGCTGACCCTGCGGGCCTGATATCGATACGTTCGTGGTGTCGATGTTAATATTGACGCCTTCAGGGATCTCTATAGTTCTTTTTGTTTCCATACTATCACCTAATAAACAAAAGCAAGTAATTCTCCGCCAATACCATTATCCCTGGCTTCACTGTGGGTCATAACACCCTCAGGAGTTGTCAGGATAATAGAACCGAAGCCCTTTGCTGGCAAATACCGCTTTTCCCATTTCTCAAAATCGGTATTCTTCACGGCATGACGCGGTCTGATTACTCCGCATTTGTTGATTTTTCCTTTAAGCTGTACCTTGAAATTGCCCGATTTCCCATCATCGATGAATTCGAAATCGCCAATATAAGCTTTATCCTTCATGACTTTAAGCACGTTTCCTATTAGTTTTGAAGCGGGCTTGATAGTACAATCGGGTTTGCCTATGGTTTCTGCATTTTTTATTGTTGATAATGCATCTGCAAGTGGATCTAATAACATTGTAATCACCTATGTATATTTCTCAAAGCCCATCTGGTATGCTGTGTCCCTGAAGCATTGCCTGCAGAGGTATAATCCATATTTCCGGACTAGCCCCTGTTTCCTGCCGCAGCGTTTGCAGGCATTGGCACCGGCTCCAAATTTTTTATTACTTCGTTCCATTTAAATTACCTCCACACCGTATTTCTCTTTAACAAAAGAAATTACGTCGTCTTTTTTCAATCTATGATCATGGGATACTTTGTGTTTCTCAATTTTTCTTGATTTTATCCTGTATCCCGCTCTTTTTAGAGCCACATTAATATCCATTCCGTATATCCCAATTGAGGGATCGTATTTCATTCCCGGGAAATCAGTATGTTCCTCAACCCCGAATGAAAAATTCCCATTTTCATCGAATTGTGTTGCATTTATCTTATTTTCAACGATCTTCAATGCTGTTTTAAGGAATTCCTGGGCATGGAGTCCTCTTAAGGTCACCTTGCACCCGATCGGTTCATGTTTCTTGATTGAAAAATTCGGCAATGTTTTCTTTGCCATGGATCTGACGGGTTTTTGCTTGACGATAGTTCCGAGCAATTTTTCTGCATTGGTCAATCGCTCGCCTGATTCTCCTGTACAGATATGTACAGTCACTTTATCAATTGAAGGTGTTCTCATCGGATTCATTTATACCACCTTGATCTGCGGTGTGGTTTCACCTATTACATATACATAATCTTCAATTGTCTCAAATTCAGTTTCATTGGATATTGCTACCATGTTCGTTCCTGAGCCCCTGACTTTTCGGATCTGCTTAATCTTTCCGATTTCACCCGAATGTTCGCCCCCGACGATCATTGCAAGATTTCCGGTTTTGTAACCTATATGTTTTACGATCTTGCGGTCGGTATCAAGAATTACAGTATCAAAAGTTTTGTAATCATTGGATGCAAGGACATTAGTACCGTCATGCAGGTTAAGCTGCACAGCCCCTTTTTTAACAATTGTTTTATTGTTTATCCTGCATAGTTTTCCAGCATTTGCCTCTTCTTTGAACAGTTTGAACCTGTTCTTTGAATCAAAAAGAACACGATAGTATTCATTAGTAGCTGGTAATGATATTATATCGAAAAGACCAACCATGTATTTATAGTCTGTTCTTATCACACCAT
>CABMCA010000113.1 GCA_902384525.1 uncultured archaeon | reverse complement strand
TATTGAGCGATACGGTGCCATTCCAGTTCGATAAAGACACGGGCTTCAATGCAGTCACTAAAGCCTCTGGAACTGTCGTTTTCATTATGACCGGCACCACGCCGGCAAACACGAACAGGTATTACCAGGTTTACTTTGGCCTGACAGGTGGATCCTATTCCACCCGGTCTGTAACACCACAGTTGACACTAACCGATAATATCACGGATGAAGGCCAATCCAGTTTCAGGATCGCAGCCAATGGAAGCACATACTATTTCCAGAAACAGGCCGGCGGTTTCTCAAGCCTTGTCGATTCCTCAGGCAATGACTGGATCAGTTATGCCCCAATTGCTGGTTCGGCAGAATTCCGCGGTATCCCGAATGTTGCGGCAGGAGGGATTTTCCATCCCGGATTCACATGCTGTACGAGCAGTGTAGTCACCCAGGGACCTCTGAAGATAAGAGTGCGTGCTGTCTCACCTGATGGAAAATGGGAAAGCCTCTGGGATTTCTATCCTGGATATGCTACAATGACCATGGTGAAAGCAGCCACAAGCTACTTCTTCCTCTATGAGGGAACACCGGGCGGCGTCATGGAACCGAATAAGGATTTCATGGTCAGGCCGGATAACACAAAGACCCTGCTTTCAGAAAGCTGGACGAATGACCTGGATGCCCAGGAATGGGCATATTTCAGTGATCCTGCGGAAAATCGATCATTATTCGCTGCGCATCGTGAAGACGATACATTACAGGATACATACTGGCCGTTTAACACAAACGTATTAACGGTCTTTGGATTTGGCCGAAGTGATAATCCTGCAACAGGGTTGTTATCATCAGTGCCCCAGCACTATACGATCGGTCTTATGAATGGAACTGACTTCGCACAGAATGCCAGGACAGTTTATTCAGCATATAAGGACCTGGGTATTACAAAAGGCGGCATCGAGCAATATGACAGTGTAATGCTTCCGACAATAATGCAGCAGCCTTCAGACAGTATCGTTGTACCGGGTGTATCCCCGACATTTAGCGTTACTGTCACAGGCCAGTTGCCTCTATCTTACCAGTGGCAAAAGAATGGTACGGATATCCCCGGGGCGACAAATGCATCGTATACGGCTCCGCCAGCGACCGCGCCAGACAATGGATCGGTATACCAGGTAGCTGTTACAAACGTAATAGGCCGTGTTACCAGCGTTCCGGCACATCTGACCGTTGTTTCCGGATATTCGAACAACCAGCTGGTTGTACTTGATGTGAATTACGAACATAATACTGTGATCACTAAAGTCCCCTATAGCGGCGGATACGCCACATCAGGTAAGTCATCATCGTTCTTTAATTTCCCGTCTTATGTACCCGACAACTTCAGGTCGCCAATCGATTACGCACATGGCACATTATACCAGCGGCTCGAAGTCCAGACCAAACCGAGTTCAAAGATGGCAAAATACCAGATATGCATGTTCCAGACTACTATTACTACAGCAATGCATGCCTGCGCCAACCGTGATCTGCTGGCATTTACCAGTACAGGTACTTACTATGCCACCCAGCCGATGACATCGTTATTCCAGTATGGCAATCTCAACTGGACCCAGAAACTTCTTATCATGATGCTGGATATTACTGATAAGAATGGGGTCCTGATAGACGACAGGACAGCCTATAATTTCAACAATACATGGGATGGCGGAAACACGAATCTGGGTCTCTATTATCCGATGCAGGTAAGGTATACTGCCGTAATAGTGCCTCCAGGCGGTGGAGCGCCGATATGGCCTGTGGATACTCCCCCCGGCATTGCCACCCAACCGGCAAACGCAATCACTGCAATTGGAGATACTGCAACATTCAGTGTTGCTGCAACCTCAACAGGGACGGCCCCGTTACACTACCAGTGGCAGAAGAATGGGGTGAATATCGATGGAGCATACAGTTCGTCGTATACAATTCCACCGGCCATTGCGGCAGATAACCTGTCCGTATACCGCGTCGTGGTGTCAAATGAGCTTGGCAGTGTAACAAGCAATGGAGCAGTACTAACACTTGTCCCGTCGATAAATCTCATCCAGAATCCGGGCTTTGAAGCAGGAAGCTCGACCTCACTGACCAACTGGGCGAAATACCAGCTGAATGCAGGAGTGGCCTTAAGCAAAGTAACTCCTGGCTATGACGGAACCAGCGCAGCCAAACTTGCAATAACCAGTGTTGGAACGAATCCGGACATCCAACTATACCAGACAGCGGTACCTCTGGATCCGGTAAGATACCTGGAACCAAATACACGCTATCGGCTACGTTTCGCGGCATATTCATCGACAGGGCATGATATGACAGTAAAACTGGTCAGGGCCAGTTCACTTGCTACCAGCTACGGATTAGACTATACCGCCAATCTCAGTACTTCTTGGCAGGTATTCACGACAGAATTCAACACCACCAATTTCACAAGTAAAGTGAAAGATGGACGTTTGCAATTGAGGCTTGGATCCTTTGCAAAAGTTGGAGACAGCTACTTCATAGACAATGTGAGCCTGGAGAAGGTCATTGCGGCTCCGGATACAGTGGCTCCCTCAGTTATCGGGAATACGCCCACAGGAACAAATGTATCATATGGATCGCAGATAACAGTGACCTTTGATGAATCAATGAATCAATCTTCAGCCGAGTCAGCATTCTCCATTATCCCTGCAACCACAGGGAGCTTTAGCTGGAATGGGAACAATATGATCTAAACACCGAAACTTGAATCCAACAAAACGTACAATATACACAACCTGAGAGTTGCAAAGGATCTTGAGGGAGATAAACTGCGATAGAGATTCGGGTAGCAGAACAC
>CABMCA010000112.1 GCA_902384525.1 uncultured archaeon | reverse complement strand
GTGTCCTTAAAGCAATAGGCGCAAGAGGCGAAATGATTTTGAAGATATATCTTGCGCAAGCTTTATTCATCGGTATTATCGGGACAGTGCTTGGCACCTTGATAGGTTTATTCCTGATACATGGAATGCAGCAGAATCCGCTTATCATGAAGCCTGAGTACGGTATGAAACTCATAATCATGCCCCGGATATCATTGAGTTCAATAATGGCAGCCGATCTATCAATACTTCTCACATGCATTATCGGAGGAATATATCCCGCAATTATGGCCTCAAGGACAAATATCATTAAAGCAATATGGAGTGGATAGGTTTGATCAAGATCGATAGCCTTAAGAAAATATATTATATGGGAAAAATTGAGGTTCATGCTCTCAGGGGGATAGACCTTATGATCGAGAAGGGTGAATTCGTTGCGCTTATGGGTCCATCCGGTAGCGGAAAGTCAACGCTTTTAAATATGATTGGCCTTCTTGATACTCCAACATCGGGTGGAATCGTTATCGATGGGATCGAAGTGTCTTCTCTTGATGATAATGAGAGAGCTGATTTTCGGCTCAGGAAAATGGGGTTTGTTTTCCAGTTCTTCAGCTTGCTTAAGGAACTGAATTCGCTTGAAAATGTTGCACTCCCGATGATAATGGATGATCGAAAATATGATCGCGCAAGTTCACTTCTGGAGCTTGTGGGAATAGGTGACAGGGCGGCGCATTATCCAAGTGAGCTTTCGGGTGGGCAGCAGCAGCGCATAGCAATTGCCCGGGCACTTGCGAATGAGCCTGCAATCCTTCTTGCGGATGAACCGACGGCAAATCTTGATACAGAGTCCTCAAACCAGATAGTCGGACTATTTCGCGAATTGAACGAAAAAGGACAGACTATTGTCATGGTGACGCATGAACCTGAACTTGGCGAGAAAGCAGACAGGATAATCAGGATAAAGGATGGAAGAGTGGTTTCGTGAATATTACTGAAACGTTTGGGTGAAGTTCTGGTAAAAGATTATAACAAATAAATGTTAAAGTTGTTATTGATAGGGAAAAACGGGGAAAGTGGATGGGTGTATGTTTGAAACTCGTGAAGATAGAGTGAGATTATTGAAATCGGGTATTGATGGCAGGACGATAGAAAAGCTTTATATCAAGCATAATAATTTTAAAATTATTGATTGTCCAATACTTTTTGAATTTCGGAAGAATTCCGGGTAAAAAATGATATATCAATTTAGTGTCTATTTATTAAAATTTACATGATCATGCGCGATGATTTGGTAAAAAAAAGTAAAAAGATTAGTGAACTATAAGTGTGTGTAAAATATAAGATGCCATAGAAGGAACTTTATATTATGTCCATAAATAAAAATGTAAAATTAAAGGCCCTCTTAGATGTTGCTTCAATAGATATCACCTCAGGATTTGATGAAATCCTTCAAAAAATCCTGAGTATTACATGTGAATCCATGAATGCAAATTCTGGCACAATAATACTGGTCGATGAAGAGACCGGTGAACTCAGGATAGCCTCATCGTTTGGTCTTCGGGAAGATTATATTGAGCAGGTTCACATGGAAGCAAGAGAAGCAGGCGTACCATTATCCTCAAGCCCTTCGGGAGCCGTATTGAAAACGGGTCATTATTATGTTGTTCCGGATATATATAAAGAACCCCTTGCAGGACCCTGGTGTAAATTGGCAAAAATATACAATATCAGATCTCAACTATTTACTCCCATGAAAAAGGGATTGAAAGTTATTGGTCTCTTAAATATCTATATGTCAACAGTCCATGACTTTACTGAAGAAGAGATTGATTTCGTAACTATCGCCGCCTCACAGGCATCATCCATTATCCAGAACGGCAGGTGTACTGAAGATAAAATAAAAGAAATATATGATAAATTATATAAGTCAGAAAAATATCTTAAAACGATAATTGATTCATCCCTTGATGGGATCGCTGTTGTTAATATGCAGGGTGAAATAGAATTTGGAAATGACTCTTTTTTCAATATCGTGGGCTGGCCGAAAGATGAGCTATTAGGACAATCTTTCATTAAAATACTACCCCAGGGTATAAAGGAAGCCTACATCAAAATTTGGCAAGAAGATCAAAACAGCTTAAATAGCGGAAAAATTGCAGACGCTAAAATACTCACTAAAGAAGGTGAGATACGATATTTGTTAAATTCTCGTGCTGAAATGATTATTGATGGAGTAAAAAAATTTTTATATATCACTAAAGATATTACAAAACAACAGAAAATTGAATTAGAATTGGAGGAATCGGAGGCAAAGTTTCGGGACCTCTTTGAAAATGCTAATGATTTTATATATACACACGATTTGAAGGGAAATATCCTGAGTATTAATAAAATCGGATTGAAATTACTCGACGTGACCGAAGAAGAAATAATCGGATCAAATATTCGGCAGTGGGTGACGCCTGAAAGTGTTAAAAAAATTGAAGACCGTTCCAGGAAGATTTTCTTAAACCAGCCTTTAGAGCCGACTGTCGTCATAGAAGCGATAAACAAGAAAGGAGAACATAAATGGGGCGAAGCAAGAACAAGGCTTATTAAAGATGGAAATAAAATCATCGGTACACATGGTATAATGAGGGATATAACCGAGAAAATGAATCTGGAGAAGGAACTCAGGGAGTCCGAAGAAAAATACCGCGACCTCTTTGAAAACGCCCAGGATGCCATGTATGTGCTCGATAATGAAGGCAATTTTTTGAAAATGAACCGGGTAGGGCTTCAAACACTTGGAGGTAAAAAAGAGGAAGTTATTGGTACTAATATTAGTAAATGGGTCACGCCAGAGAGTCTGGTAATAGTCGAAGAACGCCGGAAAAAACGTCTCTCTGGAGAAAGGGTGGAACAGACAGATATACTTGAGGTCGTGTGCAAGAATGGGGAGCACAGGTGGGTTGAGATAAAAACCAGGGAGATCAAAGATGGTGATAGAACAATAGAAATTCATGGGATAGCCAGGGATATTACTGAAAATAGATTATTGAAACAGGAACTCAGGAAATCCAATAAACAACATAAGCTGCTATGTTATCTGATTAAAGGTACGCGCGGAGGAAAGACCCGGGCATTGATCCTGAAACATCTTTCTGATAAATCTTATAATGCAAATCAATTAGCAACAGCTTTGAATATGGATTATAAGACTATCAGGCATCATCTGAATGTTCTGATTAAGAATGGAATAATCGCAAAAAGTAACGATGGATACTCCGATTTATATTTCATTCCAGCTAATATAGACGTGGATGTAATTGAGCCTTAGATAAAAAGGTTTATGGCAGCTTCTTCCCCGTCTTTTCAAGATAGTCCTTGATCGCTGCGTGTAATCCATCTGCTGCAAGGTTGGAGCAATGCAATTTAACCTGTGGAAGACCATCAAGCGCATCTGCCACATTCCCGCGTGATATTTTAAGCCCCTCCTCAAGCGTCTTGCCTTTTGCAAGTTCTGTGATCATGCTGCTTGTTGCGATCGCAGCCCCGCAGCCGAATGTCTTGAACTTGACATCTTCAAGTATGTTATCTTTAACCTTGATGTAAATCCACATCACGTCGCCACACACTGGATTTCCAACTTTTCCTATTCCATCAGCATCTTTTATCTCGCCAACATTTCGCGGATTGGCAAAATGATCCATTACTTTTTCGCTATATCCTTCAGTCATTTTTTACCTCGAAAGCGGAGATATCATCCGCAATTTATTAACAATATCAGGAAGCACCGAAATCACATAATCGACATCTTCCTGTGTATTTTCCCGTCCAAGTGTTAATCTCAGCGAGCCATGAGCTTCCTCGGGCCGAAGACCGACAGCCATTAACACATGTGAAGGCTCAAGGGAGGTGGATGAACACGCAGAACCGGTTGAAGCTGCCACTCCTTTCATATCAAGATTCAATATCATGGATTCACCTTCTATAAAGCTGAACCTGAAATTTGCATTATTGGGAAGGCGTTTTGTTGGATGACCATTAAGATATGAATCTTCTATCTCAAGAACACCTTTTATTAATGAATCCCTTAAAGCTGTTAAATTTGACTCATTGGGGAGCCGTTCTTTTGCAAGTTCGCTTGCTTTTCCGAAACCAACGATCCCCGGAACGTTTTCTGTGCTTGAACGGATGTTTCTTTCATGCCCGCCCCCGTGCAATTGGGGTTCGACAGCTGTGCCTTTTCTCAAGTAAAGCGCGCCAACGCCTTTTGGTCCGTAAATTTTATGGGCGCTGATAGATAACATTGAAACACCAAGAGCATCAACATTTACAGGGATCTTTCCTGCGGTCTGGACCGCATCAGTATGGAACGTAATTTTTTTTTCTTTTGCGATCTTTCCTATTTCCTCAATGGGCTGGATCGTTCCAATTTCATTGTTTGCATGCATTATTGTGATCAAAATTGTTTGTGGAGTTATGGCTTTTTCAACATCAGCCGGATTTACGATCCCATCTTTGCTTACAGGAAGATATGTAACTTTGAAACCATTTTTTTCAAGGTATTTACAAGTGTGAAGGACCGCATGATGTTCGATCGAACTTGTTATGATATGGTCGCCTTTTCCACGGTTCTTGAGCACGCTTCCCTTTATTGCAAGGTTATCGGATTCTGTTCCGCTGCCTGTGAATATGATCTCCTCTTTCTTTGCGCCGATAAGGTCGGCGACAAGTTGTCTTGCTTCCTCAATAGCTCTTCTTGCCTGCCGGCCTATCGTGTATAAGCTCGAGGGATTCCCGTATTTTTCAGAAAAATAAGGAAGCATAGCTTCCGTGACCGCAGGGTCAGTAGCGGTCGTGGCGCTGTGATCCATATAAACTTGTTTCATAATGTTTTATCTTATGACTTAAATTGGAATATACTTAACGATGCAGACTATATTCTAGATCAAGAATCTGGAAATTGAAAATTTCCAAAGACAGGTTTAAGCATGAAAAACTCCAATTATATTATGCGGGTTAGAAAGCTTTATTATAGTTCGTAACCATACGAATAAAGTAGGAGTATATTATGACCATAACAAAAGATATCAAAATTGAGGAAGTTGTAACACAGTATCCGGAAACCATGATGGTATTTATGAAACACGGCCTGCATTGCGTGGGATGCCATGTCTCTAGTTTTGAAAGCATCGAAGATGGCGCAATGGCGCATGGTATCAATGTAGATGCGCTTGTGGCTGACCTGAATAAAGTCATCTCATCAAGAAAACAAAAGCCCTGAAGATCAGGGATAATATCGTTCACTTTTATTCCACATATCATTAAAATGGTTTAAATATGAATCAAATACTCCCTTCTCTTTCCTGACAAATTCCAATGTCGGGGATGCTCTCCCTTTTTTATTAAATAAATAAGGCGTCACCCTGAGAATATTTTCATCAATGATTGTCATCGATAAGGACGGATAGGTATCATATAACCTTATTTCAACATTTGACCTGTACTCTTCCTTAAGATTTTCAATGAAGAGTTTTTCATGATGGATCAACTGGATTATTTGACCTTTAAGATCAGTGTTATTTTCATCTATTTCTCTGAAATTTACATGAGTTGAATCAGGGTTCAATATCAATATTTGTAATGTGCAGCCTTTTTCCATAAGGGATGAAAGTTGTACCCACTCCTCACTATCAGGAAAAAAATAATAGCTCAGGGTTATTCCCAGCATTTTGACATTTTTATTGGTCAAATTAAGGATTTCGGAACTTCCTCCCCTCGGATAAATATTTACCAGCCCTGATCTTGTTATTGACTCATTCATCGATTTCACTCTCTCGCAATGGTCATCTATCATTGCCATGAAATTTGTCTTGACAAACTGTTCTATCAGATCTATCATGTTTTTGCGTAAGAAGTATTCATAAAACAGGATAGCTAAACCAATAATGATATATGCGATCCCGATTTCTTTAAGAACTTCTTCTGTTAGAATGGAGATCAAGTCTTTGTCGGGTGAAACAAATATAATAATCAATGCACCTGCAATTATAATAATAAATGACAGGATAATGATTTTATAAAATATTACCAATTGTGATAATTTTTCAGCTATTTGTGTAGCCATCTCTCCTTTCACCCCCTAAACTCCAGATCATTCAGGATTTGCCTGATATCCTCTAATATTATAATTTGAGAAGCATGATATTTAAACTATTGTTAAGGTCGTGGGTGTAAACCATAAGCAGTTAATTATTTACCCGATTAGCATCTAATAAATCATCTAATGAGGGGTTTATCAGTGATTTATCAATAATATGAAGAACTTTCTCAGTAAAAGGGGGGTGCCATGAACTTCAAGCACGATATCATCATTGTAGGAGCAGGTATTGCCGGGCTTCGGGCTGCTGTTGAGTGTGTGGGTAAAGCCGATGTAGCTGTTGTGAGCAAAGTCTTTCCAACGCGTTCTCATTCCTGCGCAGCCCAGGGAGGGATAGCAGCTTCTATCGGCAATGAGGAAGAAGACCACTGGGAATGGCACATGTTCGATACTGTCAAGGGAAGTGATTATCTTGCAGACCAGGATGCTGTGGAGATCATGGCAAAGGATGCTCCCCGCGCAATTTACGAACTGGAACATATGGGTGTTCCGTTCAGCCGCAATGCAGAAGGGAAGATCGCCCAGCGCAATTTTGGAGGACATACCCGGGATTATGGTAAAGCACCTGTGAAGAGAGCCTGCCATGCCTCTGACCGGACCGGAAGGGTGAGTATGGATACGCTTTACGAGCAATGCATGTACCACAAGGTAAAATTCTACTCAGAACACTACGTTCTTTCCCTTGTCATTGATGAGGGAAGATGCGCCGGATTGGTTACCTACGACCTTCCAAAAGGAGAACTCAATTTCCTTGCAGCTAAAGCTGTTCTGCTTGCCACCGGAGGATGCGGCAGGATCTATAAAACCACTTCCAACAGCTTTGCCACGACTGGTGATGGTTTTAATCTGGCATATCAGGCCGGGATTCCACTTGAGGATATGGAGTTTGTCCAGTTTCATCCCACAGGGCTTTATCCTTTAGGTATCCTGGTTAGCGAAGCTGCAAGAGGAGAAGGCGGGATTTTACGGAACAGGCTGGGAGAGCGGTTTATGGAACGATACGCTCCTACTGTAAAAGACCTGGCTCCGAGGGATATAGTCTCAAGAGCGATTCTCACCGAGATCCGGGAGGGCAGGGGAATCGATGGGAAGGATTACGTATACCTTGACCTCACTCATCTCGGAGAAGATAGAATCCTGAAAAAACTCTGGGAGATTACCTCTTTTGTGAAAATTTATTTAGGTATTGATCCTGTCTGCGAACCTATTCCGGTCCAGCCTACCTGTCATTACATCATGGGAGGAATACCCACGGATATTAATGGAAGAGTTTTAATGGATGAGAAAGGCACAGTCGCCAGGGGTTTGTATGCGACTGGTGAATGTGCCTGTGTATCTGTCCATGGTGCGAACAGGCTCGGCTGCAATTCACTCCTTGATCTACTCGTGTTCGGGCGAAGAAGCGGCTTAGCAATGATGGATGAAATTCCACAGCATGCGAATCATCCTCTTACCTTTGATCCTTTGAAAATGCCAGCAGAGAAAATAGAAGGCTTGCTGAAACGGGAAGGCACGGAAAAAATCGATGAGATTCGACGGAGCATGCAGTCTTTGATGATGGAACATTGCTCCTCCTTCCGGAATGAAGGAAGTCTGGAGAAAGGGATTGAAGATATTCGATCCCTGAAAGAACGCTACAAGAATATCGGGATCAAAAACAAAGGAAAGTTTTTCAATTATGAGCTGATGGAAGCGATTGAGCTGGATCATCAACTTGATATCTCAGTGGTGATACTCCTGAGTGCCCTTTACCGTAAAGAGAGCCGTGGAGCCCATTTTCGCGAGGATTTTCCTGCAAGAGATGAACAGGATTATCTAAAACATACCCTTGCCTTCCAGACTCCTGAAGGATCAGAGATAAGGTATAAACCTGTGAATATAACAAGATTCCAGCCGGAAGCGAGGAGATATTGATGGTGATATAGATGAAATTGGAAGTTTTCCGTTATGACCCTGCAAAGGATGAAAAGCCTTATTATCAGAAGTTCGAGGTAGAGGCCGAGCCGACGGATCGGCTGCTGGATTGCCTCAACAGAATTCGCTGGGAACAGGACTCTACACTATCCTTTCGGATGTCCTGCGGCCACGGGATATGCGGATCAGATGGAATGCGGGTCAACGGCATTAGTGCCCTTCCCTGCCAGAAGCTGGTTAAAGATTTTAAAGAGGGAGAAGAGGTCCTCATCGAGCCCCTTGCTGTTTTCAGGGTTATCAAGGATCTGGTTGTGGATCAGGAACCATTCTTTGATAAATACTATTCAATCAGACCTTACCTGATCACGAGAAGCCCTCCACCCGAGAAGGAGAGGCTTCAGTCAATCGAGGAGCGCCAGAAATTCGAGGATGCAACGCGCTGCATTCTCTGCGCCTGCTGCACTGCTAATTGCCCTATCAACCAGGCAGAGGAAACAGCAAATTATATAGGCCCTGCAGCTCTTGTGCGCAGCTACAGATATCTCTTCGATTCAAGGGATGAGGGACATGATGAGAGGTTAGCCCTGCTTGACCGCAAGGATGGGGCATGGGGCTGCAAGACCTATTGGTGGTGCACGAGAGTTTGTCCTAAGAAGATTCCTGTTACTATGGAGATTGCAGCTACCAAGAAAAGCATCTACGATATCACGAAAAAAACAAAATAGGAAAATCAATGTTATAACCAGGGGGTTAATAAATGCCAAAAGAAAATCAAAATACATTTGAACAGTATATGGAAGAAATGAGTAAGATGTCTCCGGAAGAGATGTCGGCTAAAATTAAAGAGCTTGACCAGGAGTGCATCTGCGGAATGTGTCCTACATATATGGGAACAGGAGAAGAGAAACTCACATTCTGTGTGATCGGGAAAAGTACTGCAATCGAAAAAGAGAATGGCTGTATCTGTCCGGGCTGTCCTGTCCAGATAGAACTGGATTTGAAATGGGACTATTATTGCACAAAGGGTTCGGGTAAAGAACTGGCTGGAATACGATAATTCCTGGATAATATGGCTGGTAAATGGCTCTGCTCTGTCTGTAATATTTATGTTTATGATGAAGAGAAAGGGGATAGTCTAACCGGGATAAGCCCGGGTACTAAAGTTTCAGATTTTCCTGATTCCTGGAGATGCCCTGTATGTGGGGCAGCAAAAGATAAGCTTGTTCAGATCCCTGATGAGGAGTACTGGCATAAAGCAAGGGTTTACACGGATTTTACAAGGAAAAAAGGTCTTAGAGCTTGTCTGAAAATTTGGTATATATTTGGTTTTCACACCGTTTCGATGTACATAATTGGTTATGAGCGAGTATTCAGAGGCATTTTTGGACAGGATTACAGTATTTACAGATGGAAATTAATCCTGTCCATCCTGTAAATACTGGTCTAGAATAAATATTCAGACAAGCTCTTAGATATACGGAAAGCAGTTAAAAGCAAATATTTTTTCTTAACCTTCGGGTAAGTTTCAGATTCTCAGAGTAATCAACCTTAACATCAAGAACCCAGATGCCGCCATCTTCAAGAGCATTTTTTAGCTTTGGGGCAAACTCCTCTGCCCTTTCTATTTTGACCCCTTTTGCTCCAAAGCTTTCTGCCAGTTTAACAAAATCAGGATTGCAAAACCGGACGCCAAAACTCTTCTTGAACTTTACTTTCTGTTTCCACTCTATGGATCCATATCTTGAATCATTGAAAATCACTGCCACAAAGCTGCAGCCAAGCCTTTTAGCTGTTTCAAGTTCCTGGAGGTTCATCATAAAGCCTCCGTCGCCTGCTGCAACTACCACCTTTCTGTCAGGGAAAACGAGATTTGCAGCTATAGCCCCGGGAAGAGCAAAACCCATGGAGGCGAGACCATTTGAGATTATGACCGTATCAGGCTCGTACGCTGGAAATAATCTCCCGATCCAGAGCTTGTGTGCTCCGACATCGCTGATCAGTATATCATCCCTGGAGAGACATCTTCTTATATCATACAGTATTTTCTGCGGTTTTATTGGAAAAGCCGTATCGTCCTTAAAGGATTCAAGCTCAGCTTCTATAACACCTTTAAGCTCTGTAAAGTACTCTGGTATTTCTTTTTTAAAGTTGCATAGGGCTGACAGATGCCGGAGTGTTTCCTTAACGCTCCCGATCAGAGTAAATTCAGGCAGGTAGCTTGAATCTACAATAGGGTGGTTAGAATGAATGTGGATAATCCTTTTTGAGGCAACGAAGTCGGAGTCGGGGCCGGGATCAGGGTTCCAGAATCGCGGGCTGTATTCAACAGGATCGAATCCGATGCAGATTACAAGGTCTGACGCGTCGATACTGCACATAATATAATCCTTTTCCTGAAGACCTATAGAGCCGATATAAAGTTCGCTGTCTGCGGGTATTACCCCTTTCCCCATGAATGTGGTGATGACAGGTATGCCGGTTTTGTTCACGAATTCCGTAAGCTCCCTGGAGGCTTTCTCTCTTAAAATGCCATTGCCTGCCAGGATCACCGGCATGGGTGCCATTTCCATAAAAGAGATTACTGTTTTTAACTCTTCATCATCCGGCACGTTGATATGGCCTTTGCCTTTTCTCGCAAGAGGTGCTTTCCCGGTCTCTTCTTCTGCCACATCCTCCGGCAGCTCTATATGTGTCGCTCCCGGTGCATCAGCAGCTACATCAAATGCCTTCCTTACAACCTCAGGTATGAAGTCCGCCCGCATGATTGTAGTGTTCCAGTCTGTGATATATTTGAACAAGCCCGCAACATCGATATATTGATGGGCTTCTTTGTGGGTTTTTTCCAGAGTTGCCTGACCTGTTATGGCAACTAACGGTGCCCTGTCAAGATAGGCATCTGCCACGCCTGTTATGAGGTTTGCCGCACCTGGCCCAAGCGTGGAAAGGCAAACCCCTGGCTTGTGAGAAAGGCGGCCGTAGACATCTGCTATGAATGCAGCCCCATGCTCATGCCTTGTTACAATGAATTTTATGCTTGATCTTGAAAGAGAGTCAATAAGATCAAGAGTTTCCTCACCAGGAATACCAAATATGTATTCCACGCCCTCATTCTCAAGGCATTTCACAAAGAGATCGCTTCCCTTCATTTTAATATACCGATATGGATTTGATATTCATGAATTCATAGAGCCCGAATTTCGATAGCTTCCTCCCTATACCGCTTTTCTTTACTCCTCCAAACGGAAGGCGCGGGTCGGATTTGACAAATGAGTTCACAGCAACTACCCCTGACTCGATATTACTGCCCAGGCGAAGAGCCCTATCCGTATCCCTGCTCCATATACTTGCCCCCAGCCCGAACTCCGAATCATTGGCAACCCTTATAGCCTCGGTCTCATCTTTTACAACGATTACAGGCGCCACAGGCCCGAAAGTTTCCTCCCTTAAGACTTTCATATCTTTAGTCAGTCCGGTCAGGACAACAGGAGAATAGAAGAAACCTTTCCCCTCAAGTCTTCCTCCTTTAAGTAAAACTTTCGCCCCTTTAGATAAGGCATCCTTTACCTGCTCCTCAAGTGCCTCTATCTGCTGCTCTCTCACAAGCGGACCTATATCAGTATCAGCATCCATTGGGTCTCCGACCTTGAAGCCGGAAACAAATTCAATAAACTTTGAAGTAAACTCATCCGCTATGCTCTTCACAACTATGAACCTCTTTGCAGCTATGCAGCTCTGGCCTGCATCAAGAAGCCTGCTTGCAGCCCCTACCCTTGCAGCCTTTTCCACATCAGCATCCTCAAGTACTATGAAAGGGTCGCTTCCTCCAAGCTCGAGGACGAACTTTTTAATGTTTTTCCCCGCAGCCTCTGCCACCTTTTGCCCGGCTGAAACACTCCCTGTTAATGAGACAGCATTTATCTCATCCCTGCTGATAAGCGATGATGCTGCTGCTCCGTCTATAAGCAGGGTCTGGTAGATACCTTCGGGGAAACCTGCCTCAAGAAAAACTTTCTCAAGTTCCAGTGCGCATAACGGGACGTAGCTTGAGTGCTTGAGCAAAACTACATTTCCACCGGCTAACGCCGGGGCACCAAACCGCAGGGCCTGCCAGAAGGGGAAGTTCCAGGGCATGATGCTCAGTACTATTCCTCGCGGCTCGAAATGAACAAACGCCTTTTTTGCATCTGTCTCAACAACCTCAGGCTCCAGGAACCTCCCTGCATTCTCTGCAAAGTACTCAAGGGCCCATGCACATTTTTCAATTTCTGATATTGATTCCTTTATAGTCTTACCCATCTCTATTGTAATAGTTTCGCCAAGCTCCTTCTTTTTTCTTCGCAATACCTTCGCAGCATTCATGAGATAGTCTGCTCTATCAGATATATCCAGGTTTCTCCATTTTAAAAACGCAGCTTTTGCCTTTTTAATTACTTCGTTTACCCGATCTTCGGAATAAAGCTCGAATTCTTCGTTAACCTCTCCCGTTGCAGGATTAATAGAAACTATCTTTTTCATTGTTTTCACCTTCCCACTAATAAGCCCTTCTTTATGTACTTTAAATGGTAAACTCCACCAATTAATAACTTAGTCCTGATAACATATAAAATGGTTGGATTTTAAGAATTGGTCTATCTATACTTATTCTGATTTTTTAAAATGTGAAGGTTGAATATAAAGTAAAATAGATACATAGAATATAGATAAGACATTCGGGAGGTATGCTATATGGTTAAGGTAAGTATAGATCGTAATGATTGTATCAGTTGTGGGAATTGCTGGACTATCTGTCCTGATTTCTTTGAACAGAACTCTGATGACAGTTTCAGCCAGGTTATCGAGATGTACAGAATTGGAGGTAATATTGCTGAAGGAGAGGCACCCCAGAAGATTGAGGATCTGGTAAAAGAAGCAGCGGATTCATGTCCTGTCCAGATAATCCATGTGACTTGACCTGAACAGATCGCGTACAGTTTCGGGCGCATCCTGGATTAATATTTGTTGTATATTGCGTATTTCCATCATAGCGAATTTCCATCTCATCTACAGCACTATAAACTATAATATAGTGATCTTATAATATAGTGATCTAAATATTGAAACCCTGGCAATTGAGTTTTCTCTCTTTAACTTTTTCCACTACCCTGTCAGCCATCCCTCCTGAAGCAAAAACCATTACATCCAGGCCGCGAAGTGCTGCTAACATTGCTGATTGTATCACATCGAACTCAAAATCGCATTTTATTTCCATCTTATTCATCAGAGCTTTTGCTGATGTACCCATTGCCCCTATCTTTTGTTTCTTATTTTTATCAAGAAAATCATGAACTTTTTCCATATCTGCTGCTCTTGACCCGCCTTCAATAACAGCCGGAACCCTGATAACGGTGATTTTTCCTTCATGATGCTGCAAATTCCCCACAACATCCTTTCCTGCAATATCTTCACCTTTATTCCCGTTAAACATTGCAATTCCGGTCACGCCATCAGAACCTTTGTCAGCAACAAGCATCCCATCCTTGATTTCAAGTGATACTTTATCTCCGGTCTTAAGGTCACATCCTGCGATCGCACACCTGATATTCATTACCTTTATATTTTCCATAGATTCCATAAAGTCAAGAACAGAAAGCGGAACTTCTCCTTTTGAAATTCCTCTTGCCCTGAATTCGCGATAGGTCTGGACGATCACAGGCTGCCTCAACCCGGCTTCTGAAATGAGTTTTTCATCTGAAAAAATATGCTTTGGGATCCCTGACCTGAAAACCTTTCCTTTGTTAAGTATATAAATGCGGTCTGCCCAGGAAGCTGCAAGGTCAGAATCATGAGTGGAAATGATAATGGTTTTTCCTTCGTTGTTCAGCTCTTCAAGGATTCCCAGCGTATCGTTGATCCCACCTGCATCCATACCTGATGTCGGTTCATCAAGAACAAGGACATCAGGCTCCATTGCAACAACTCCTGCTATCGCGACCCTTTTTTTCTGGCCTGCGCTCAGGTTGGCCGGATTTTTTTTCCCAATGGCCTCGATATCAAATCTATGCAGCACATAAGAAACACGTTTTTTAACTTCATCAGGAGATAATCTTAAGTTTCGGGGACCAAATGCAATATCCTCAAAAACTGAGGGCGCAAATAACTGGTTATCAGACTCCTGGAAAACAAGACCAATCCTTCTTCTTACCTCATCGATATCGGTTTTATTTATATTCTCACCGAATATCCGGACTTCGCCTTTTGCTGGCATTATCAGCCCGTTAAAATGATAGAATAATGTGGTTTTTCCGCTGCCGTTCGGGCCAAGAACTGCGACTTTCTCTCCAGCACGTGCTTCAAAATTCACACCCGACAGGGCCTCTGTCCCATCCGCATAAATATACTCAAGTCCGATCGTCTGGATAGCTATCATATTATCTCACAACATCCTGTCTATTCCAAGAAGTATCATGATCCCGGATGCAAAAACAAATCCCATAAATAGATCATTACGATTTAATGGCTGATGACTTGCAAAACCCTGATCATGTTTCCAGCCCCGTGATAACATGGCTCTATAGACCAGTTCTGCCCTGACAAGCGCTCTTGTAATAAGCGCTCCTGTTATTGAAGCAACATCATGCATTTTCTCCCCGAATCCCGATCGTTTTGAAAAACTGCAGCGTGATTCCTGTGCCCATTTCATTTTTTTTGCTTCAGTTGAAAATGTTTTAACGTACCTGCTCATCAATGAAGAAATATCAAGCATTGTACCAGGTACCCTGTACCAACGCATTGTTTCTGTGATCTCATTTTCAGGAGTGTTTGACAAAAGATGGATCGCCAGGGAAGCCGCTGCTATCATTCGTGCTAATATGAGGGATCCGGAATCCAAGCCTTCGGTGTATAATGGAATTCCATAATATATCTTATTTGTTCCATAGGTCAAACCCTGGATCACGACAATAAAAAAAGCCAGGATGACAGGGAAAATCATTTTTCGGGTAAAATTTTGAAATATTTTTGATTTTAATGCAAAAAGAGTACAGATGACTGTAATTCCTATTGGAAAATACCAGTGTTTCATAAATGTAATGGAAATTATCAGAATGAACAAAAAGAGGATTTTTATCCTGGGATCTATCAACTTTCCTTTATTGCCAGGTGCAACTCGTTTTATCCTGAGATATCTGCCAATAATTACCGAAATGAAAAATGTGATCGTTATTATTATCCCGTTTAATGGGTCACTGGTAAGCCATTTAAGCATCAGTTCTTCCTCCTTAATTCACTCCAGAAATATCCTGTAAAGAGGCCGCCTGTTATACCCACCAGGGCAAAACCCAGTGGTTCTCCAAGGATAGACATTAATCTGACCCCGATCCCGCCAGGTGATGCGATGGGAGCGGCCATTCCTTCAACAGTACTATCAGTTCCTGCCATATTTGCGCCGCCAAGATATCCGATATACGCACCGATCGCAATAATTGAAGTAATTGAAAACATAAGCACCAGGGCGGTTTTTGTGAATCGGTCTAACGGGCAGCCTGGCTGGATATTTTCCATGCCACTTGTTTCTGAAATATATTTGATAACGTAAGCTGTGAATGCAAATTCAGCAAATGCAAGTGGGAGCTGTGTGGGAATAAACCCGAGTGAATATAATTTCCAGTAATACATGACATCCCCCGGATTCAGGGACAGGGCAAGTTGCAAAGCAGTTGTCATATATGTGAGCATACTTCCGGCAAGCCCTGCCATTCCTGCAGCAAACCATAAAGGAGAGATGTTTTTGAGGAGCCTGTAAACAAAATAACCTCCAAAAGCTCCCACTATCCCCATTGAAAAAGTATTTGCACCGATTGTAGTAAGCCCGCCATGAGCGATAAAGGCCTGGAAGAATAGCGCTATTGCGCTTATCACCACTGCTGCAAAAGGGCCAATGATGATGGAAGCAAGGGGCGTTCCTACTGGATGGGATGAAGAACCCGTAACTGGAACAGGGATATGCCAGACTGAAATTACGAATACCACAGCGCCTATCAGGGATAACCGCGGGAGATATACAGGGTCAGCTTTAATGCGCTTATTGATTATCCGAAGGCCAAGCGCGATAAATAAGATTGATATCGCATACCAGAAAAAAATCCATTCTGGCTCCAGAATCCCGTCTGAGATATGCATGTCGGCTCCTTAATCAAGTAAATTTGTTTTCACTAAAGTTTACTTGATATAAATAGTTGGTGACTCAATCGCAATATATCATTTTCCCGAACTTTACCCAAACTGCCGTAATCTTTATATTAAGACTAATCATAATGATAACAGTTGTGTTGTGAAAAGTGACATCATGAATGCACTTTTGAAAAACGAAGTATAAATTTCCAAAAAACCCAAAATAATTAATAACAAAGGTGGAAAATAAATGAATTCATGTAAAAGATCAGCTGGTGCTATGCTCGATAAAAAACTAAATGCTTATAATTCTATATATGCCATGCAAAAAATATTTGTCCTCTGGATGAAAGACGGGTTTGCGCTCGTAACAGGTGAGAAACTTCTTGATGAAATGAAGAAATATAAGCCTGCAAGGATAACAAGAATAAAGTGAACTACGGATTAAACCTTCTTCACATTTCCTGATTCACACGTAGGGCATTTTACTTTTTTCCCGATCCCGCGGAACTGGGAATTGCAATCATTGCATTTATACTGGTCAAATACAAGATCTCCTTCCTCAATTTCCACGCTGACTGATGAATCTGCAAAGCACATTTTTTCACCTCTCTTGCTTGTTATTTATTTGATGGATGTTAAGCATGATAATATTCACTGGTTGTGCGCTGCTGCACTGGTGAGCCGCAAGGTTCTGCACCCGGGACACCAACCGCATCTGCCCTGCACTGCCTGCACAGCCGAAACTGCGGCAGGAATTCTTCCGCAATGGTTCTTGCCATATTGAGTTCATCGCAATCCGGGGGTCTTTCCTTTTCAAACTTGTTAAGGGGTATCATTGGAATGATATTCATTATTATTGCGCCGTTCTCTGCTGCTTTTTTTGCGATTTCCTTTATCTGGGAAAAGTTGATCTCAGGAATAAGCACAGTGTTGACTTTAACATTCAGTCCGGCCTCGCTTGCCTTCTTTATCCCTTCGAACTGTTTCTCGATCAGGAGTTTTGCGGCTTCCACACCTTTATATGTTTTATCATGGTACCGGACGAAGGAATATATCTTTGCGCCTACCTCAGGGTCAACTGCGTTTATTGTTACAGTGACACTTGTTACTCCGGCTTTAACAAGGTCATCCACCCTTTCGGAAAGCATAAGACCGTTGCTTGCCACGCATTTTATAAGTCCGGGATATTTTTCATGCACAAGGCGCATGGTTTCAAAGCTGTCTTCATTTGCAAGAGACTCACCGGGTCCGGCGATACCCACGACCTTGAGATTTTGCATTTCCTTTGCATATTTATCAAGCCTTACAAGGGCTTCGCGGGGATTAAGAATACTTCCTGCAACACCTGGCCTGTGCTCGCATTTATCTAATTTCCGGATACAATAATTGCACTGTATATTACAGCGCGGCGCAACCGGCAGGTGTATCCTTGCTGTCGTGAAATGCGCTTTTTCATTATAACACGGGTGAGCGCTCGTAAGATGCGCAAATTTTGAGCCTAAGTTATCCCAGCGTTCTTTTTTCATGTCTTTCCTCACATTTATTCGTATCTATACGAACTATATATGGTGCCAATACTATTTAGGTATTTTCCCAATTATCTTTTTAATACACTTTTTCGTTATAAAGTTGCCGAAGGTAATATGTACAATAATTTACCTCATGTGACCAATGAAACTTAATCTTCCCGATTCCCAGGCATTCCTGATGGTGAGTGAAAGTGAACACAATGCTGATATGTATTATGCCAGTTCTTTCCTGGCTTATGATTCATTCATTTACCTTAATTCCGGGGACGATTTAATCCTTGTATCAGATATGGAGTTGGGAAGGGCAAAAAAAGAATCTAAAGTCAAAGAGGTGGTCCCGACATCCAGATACAACATTATGGATAAGATCCGCAAGAACAGGGATGTTGATGCCGCATATTGTGAAATGATCCGGGAACTACTTCATTCCAGGAATTTAAATCGGATCGCAGTGCCGTATAATTTTCCGGTTCAGCTTGCTGATTGCCTCAGGAAAGCAAATTTTGAGATAATCCCGATAAAAAGCCCATTGCGTGAAATGCGCGATATAAAAAATGAAAAGGAAATAAGTGCGATCGAATATGCCCAGAGAGCTGGCGAGAAAGCACTTTCAGAAGGCATCGATGCGATAAAAAATGCTTCAGTCAGGGATGGCGTTCTTATGCGTGACAATTTGCCTTTAAAAACAGAGGACGTGCGGACAATAATCGACAGATCACTACTGTCTTTTAATTGCGAAGCGCCGGATATTATTATCGCATGCGGACAAGGCAGCAGTGACCCGCACTGGAAAGGGGAAGGAGAACTGCTTGTCGATGAGCCAATAGTTATTGATATGGTGCCGCGATCCAGGAAAGAAAGATATTATTCTGACATGACAAGAACTGTGATGCATGGAACACCCTCTGAAGAACTTAAAAGCATGTATTCTACCGTACGTGCTTCGCAGGAAGCTGCCTTAAATAAAATCAAAGCAGGTGTAACAGGCGCCGAAATTCATAACATCGTATGCGATGTACTGGAAGAAAGAGGATATGAGACCTCAAGAGGAAAAAGCGGTGAATTCACAGAAGGTTTTATTCATTCGACAGGGCATGGCGTAGGTCTTGATATTCATGAGGGCCCAAACCTGAGCGAAAATGGAAAGGAGTTAAAAGCAGGATGTGTTGTCACAGTTGAACCCGGGCTTTATTATAAGAAGATCGGCGGTGTCCGCCTTGAGGATGTTGTGGTTGTTACCCGGAGCGGATGCAAGAATTTAACTATGTTTGAAAAGAATCTGGTGTTATAATGACAGAAACTGATGAAATAATCGAGAAATACCGAAGAGCAGGAAGGATCCTGTCCGAAGTCCGCAAACTTACGGCAGAAAAAGTAACTGAAGGCGCAAGCCTTCTTATGGTCGCGGAATTTGCGGAGAACCTTATACGTGAAAAAGGCGGGGAGCCTGCGTTCCCGGTGAATATTTCGCGAAATGACGAGGCTGCTCATTCCACACCGTGTTTAAATGATAAATCCGTATTCGGAAAAGATATCGTAAAACTGGATATAGGGGTTCATATCGATGGATATATTGCAGATACTGCAATAACAGTTGACCTTTCCGGCAACCCAAAGCTTGTCAAGGCTGCTGAATCAGCACTTGAGGAAGCAATTGGAATCGTCAAAGCGGGTGTAAACACTTCAGATATCGGAGGAGTTATCGAAGAGACCATAACTTCCTTTGGTTATAAACCCATAATCAACCTGACAGGACATGGGCTTGCACAGTACATCCAGCATGCTCCGCCTGCGATCCCGAATAAGAGAATGCCAGGCGGTGTAATTCTCAAGGAAGGAGATATCATTGCTATTGAGCCTTTCGCCACAGACGGGGCTGGAAAAATCCATGATGCCGGAAGTGCCGAGATTTTCCATATTGTTTCCGAAAGACCGGTCAGGCACCCATCAGCGAGAAAATTATTGCAGGATATAGAAAAATATAAGACACTTCCATTTGCAAAAAGATGGCTTGGCGAGCGTGTGGATTTTGCAGTTCTTGCCCTTTCCAAAGCAAATATTATCCGGCCTTACCCGATACTTAAGGAAATCCAGGGCGGCCTTATTTCCCAGGCCGAACATACGATCATAGTAACAGCGGATGGATGCGAGGTAATCACCAGATGAAAATATTGCAGTTATTTTTATCCGTATTTCTTCTTTTTGCCTTAGCAGATCAGGCTAGCGCGCAAATTCAATGGATAAATAATATAACTGTAAGTGAATATAACGTTACATGGGGCTACACTGAGATTTATACAGGTATTGATTCCATAGGATATAAGATCAGTATTGACACAGGGATCGGGAATAATGACAGTTTTGTTAATGCATGGGAAGTCCTGAAAGCTGATAAGGAAGAGCGTAAAAGGTTCAAAAGCGCTATAGAAAATGAACTTGATATCAGGATAAATAATGAGACATCGGATATAGAAATGATAGATGTTGATTCTTCATTATCACAGGCAATTATCGGAAATACCCATATTCCGGATACAATTGAGAACAGGTATAATGTAAATTACAGGTTAAAGGAAAGCATTTATAACGCAAGTAGTATCTGGTTCCTTGGTGAACCAAAATCTCCTGTAACAATAATTCTGCCCCAGGGCATCGATGTTGCGGGTATTTCAGGCATGGCTAATGAAACAAAGATTGTCGATTCGCATACTGAGGTCACAGGTCTTTTTTCTAATTTATCTGATAAAAGGGGAGAAATAACCATCAATATCACAAAGAATGAATCATACAATGTAACTGCTCCTGAGAGCAATATAACAGAAATCCCTTCTACCGGAATAAATGAAAATGTTACAAAACCGGCATCTGAGATTTCTAACAAAATAAGAAACTGGAGCATTATCGGGATCGGGATTGTTTTTATCGTGATAATATATTTTTTTAAAGTAAGAAGGAATTAGAAAGCGAGTTCCTTTTTAAAATCATCAAAAAATGATTAAAACCTAAGACCTGTACAAATAAAATCTTGCTTTTTGATAGTTCACAAGGGAATACTCTTTAAAATATTTTATCAAATCTGCTTTTTCATTCCCGAACGGCCGTATGATAAGATCAGCCTTAACTTCCCTGGCAATTGCAGCGATAGCATCCTGGAGATCAATGGGGGGCCTGATAGCATAAATAAGGGATGCATTCCTGTATATTCCCATATCAGGTTTGAAGATATCATCCCTGCAAAATCTTACTCCTGCATATTTCTGTTCATTGATATCCGTAACTACTACATCCAATTTATCCTTGAGGAGAAGAGCAACCTGGGGAAGGCTTCCAACTCCTACTTCCACGACTTTATTCCTGTAATTAGTAATGATATATTCTGCAATATCTTTGTAATCAAGAATCATTGGTATGGTTAACAATCTATTGATTTAAGAACCTATCTTATATTTCGATCAAACTTCTCGACCAAACAAACTATTAATATATATCCAAACAATAGCTATAGATGGTATTCTTGTGAATGGTAAATCCATGAAATTTAAGATCAAGAGATTCGATGGGGAGAACTCTAAATTTGAGAGGTTTGAAGTAAAACCAAATACTCAGATGTCCGTGCTGGAGGCGCTTTTCCAGATACAGGATGAAACTGACAGCACCCTGGCATTCCGGTATTCATGCCGCGGAGCAGTATGCGGTTCATGCGCCATGTTAATAAACAAAAAGCAGCGGCTTGCATGCCGTACCCAGGTGTCTGAAATTATTGATGAGAAAGTGCTAATGATCTCTCCATACGGCCCTCTTGCAAAACCGGAATTTAAGGCAAGGGATGAAATCCTGATTGAACCCTTACCGAACCTTCCTGTGATCAAAGATCTGGTAGTTGATATGAAGCCTTTTTTCAAACATTATGAATCAGTAAAACCATGGTTCGATGTTGAAAATACAGCTCCGCAAGAGAATATGATGTCGCAGGAGGACACGAAAAAAGTTGATAAATACGCCTCTTGCATCCTTTGCGGCCTTTGTTATGGCGCATGTCCTGTTTCTGCAAGAGATAAAGATTATCCGGGTCCTGCCGCGCTTGCAAAAGCATGGCGGTTCTATACGGATCCGCGATTCCCGGATCGCCAAAAAATGCTAACGAGAGTGGACTTTACAGACGGTGTCTGGGCATGTGACCGCGTTTACAGGTGTGTGGAAGTCTGTCCTAAACAGGTGCCTCCCACAAATGCTATTACAGGACTTATAAGAAAAATAATAGTGCAGAAAATTAAAAATATATTGAGGTAACTATGGATAAAGAAAGAGCTTATGGCACAGGTATGTGGGCATGGCTGCTCCAGCGCGTTACGGGATTATTGCTTGTGATTTACCTGTTCATCCATGTCTGGTGGGTTCATTTTTCTGGTGTGAAAACGCCCTTTGATTTCTTGATAAATACGCTTTTTTTACCAGGCCGGATCGCTTTATTGATCCTTTTAGTCCTTGTGATCCCTCATGCGCTTAATGGTTTTCGAGTATTTGCGATCGATTTCGGGATATCGGAAAAAGCGCAGAAAATACTATTCTGGGCTCTTACGGTCTTTGGGATTTTATTGATTATTTGGGCATATTTAAGCAGGTTCTCACAATAACCAGTATCAAAATTTGCTTTTTTGATGAAAAAATCAAATTTGAAAAGAGATCAATAAAGTTGAATTTGATATGATCAGGCGGACGGCAAATTTAAGAATAACAAGAGGGTTATAGGAGTAACAATAAAATAAGTAGAAATCAACTAATAAACTTGAGTTCAAACAAAAGATAGAGCGGGTTGGCTTGAATTACTATCAATCTCAAGATGTGAACAACGTGAAAAACGAGTAAAAAATGATGATAACTGAATCCATAGAAATATTTAGACTAATTATTGAGTTGGAAATATCCACCAAGTATGGAGGATAGTATAATGTTAAGTGACTTTCTTATTAAAAATCTGGATTTTGTCTTCTTCATATATGGGTTTGCCTTTACAATCCTTGGTATTATCATATTCTTGCAGCTAAGGGTTACCAAAGAGAGCGAATTTAAATTGCTTGATATTTTATGGCTTCTGGCCTGGTTTGGGTTTATTCACGGAATAAACGAATTTATGGATATGTTTATGCTCATTAAAGGGGACCTTCTTTTCCTAAGAATTCTTGGCTCCTCGGCTTTATTTATTTCCTTCTTATTTCTCTTTTTATTCGGTTATCGGATGATTAATATCGGCGAGAGAAAAAGAGTCGGCATTTGGTTTCCATTTACAATAGCGCTTTTATTCATTGGAATGCCAATATTATCAGGAGCAACATCTTTTGATACCTGGAATATTTCATCAAGGTACTTTTTAGGTTTTCCAGGTGCGATTTTAAGTGCTATTGGATTTATTTCATACTATAAGAATGAAGCTAAGAAATTAGGTGAAGCTAAAGTTGAAAAATATTTTATTCTTATCGCTTTATTATTTGGGCTTTATGCGATATTAGGAGGGTGGATAGTCCCCCAGGCGAACTTTTATCCAGCTTCGGTAATTAATAATGGATGGTTTTTTTCTTCATTTGGCGTTCCTGTTCAAATTTTCCGCGCTTTAATTGCGGTGGGAATTGCCTGGTCTCTCTGGAATATAGTGAACATTTTTAATATAGAAGATGCTACAGAGCATAAGCGGGTGGATGAGAAGCTTCGGGAAAGCGAGGAACGCTACCGTACGATAATTGAGTTTTCCAATGATATGATATGGATTCTGGATCCCGACGGGCGTTACCAATTTGTCAATAAGCGTTGTGAAGAATTCAGCGGGCTTAAAATGAATTACTTTCTGGGAACGTCATTTTCTCAGTTTATCGATAAGGCAGACTTACCTAGAATTATGGATATTTTCCATAATACATTAAACGGAAAGCCCGAACAATATGAGGTAGCAGTTAAAAAAGAAGAGGGCAGTCAGTTTTTCCTTTCAGTAAATACAGCTCCTGTTTATTCAAACGGAAAAGTTGTGGGAACGGTGAGTTTTGGCCGGGACATAACAGACCATAAGAGGGCTGAGGAGGCATTGAAACAATCTGAGGAAAAATATCGCATGCTAATAGATAACATCCAGGATGGCGTGTTCATTATTCAGGATGATAAGATCCGATTTGCCAATGAAGCATTTGCCAGGGTGGGTGGATACACGGTCCAGGAGGTTATAGGAAAAGATTTCATGGAACTTATTGCACCGGAGGATTTAAAGATAGTTGCAGAGCGCTATTATCGCAGGCAGACGGGAGAATATACCTCTCATGAATATGAATTCCATGTGTTGCACAAAGATGGAAGAACCAGAATACTTGTCAATATGAACGTTGGACTTATTCCTTTTCACGGCATGATGGCAAGTATGGGAACTGTGAAGGATATAACGGAAAAGAAAATGCTTGAGTCGCAGTTACTCCGCGCCCAGAGGATGGAGAGTATAGGTACGCTTGCCAGTGGCATAGCACATGATATCAACAATGTGCTGACACCAATTATGCTATCACAGGAACTTCTACGAGAAAAATACACAGATGAAGAAAGCCAGAGGTACCTTAGTGCAATTGAAAGGAGCGCACAACGCGGAGCCAGATTGATGAAACAGGTTATGTCATATGCAAAAGGTGTTGAGGGTGAACGCAGTGCTCTTCAAGTATCGCAACTTATATCGGAAATAAAGCAAATAGAAAAGGAGACTTTTCCAAAAAATATTGAAATTAGAATTGATATATCTAAAGACCTATGGAATATATCCGGAGATGCCACCCAATTGCATCAGGTTTTAATGAACCTGAGTTTGAATGCACGTGATGCGATGCCAGGTGGTGGAATACTTCACATCGACGCTGAAAACCTTCTCATTGATGAAGACTACGCTCATATCCATATTGATGCCAGGGTCGGCCCATATATTGTCATCACGGTATCTGATACAGGAGCTGGAATTCCTTCCGATGTACTGGATAGGATTTTTGAACCGTTTTTTACAACAAAAGAACATGGAAAAGGCACGGGGCTTGGTCTTTCAACAGCCCTTGGAATTGTGAAAAGCCACGGCGGATTTATAACTGTATATAGTGAATTCGGAAAAGGGACTGCATTTAAAGTTTATTTGCCTGCTATTACAACAACTGAAACACTAAAAGCGCAGAAGAGTCAATATCAAATGCCAATAGGTCATGGAGAGTCAATTCTTGTTGTTGACGATGAAGACCAAATTCGTGATTTAACCAAAAAAATATTGGAAACACATGGATATAGAGTAATCACAGCCAATGATGGAGAAGAGGCCATTGCGTTGTACAAACAAAATAGAGAAGAAATCAAACTTGTTCTTATGGATATGATGATGCCGGTTATGGGAGGATCGGCGAGCATTCGAGAACTGCGTAAGGTTAATCCCGATATAAAGATAATGGGAGTCAGTGGATTAACCGAAAAAGATAATCTTGCAGAAGTTGCACATATTAATGTGAACGCCTTTTTGACAAAACCTTACACTGCTGAAAAATTGTTGAAAAATATATATGTAATTCTAAGAGAGAAATAGATGTCAGGAATTAAGGGGACGCGATAATGCAGCTTTTTTGTATAAATATTTGGTATTATTTCGGTTCAGGTGTCGGTTCCGGAATAGGTTCAGGTATGGGGATAGGCTTAGGTTCGGGAGTCGGTTCAGGGGTTGGCTCCGGGATGGGTTCAGGTACGGGGATAGGTTGAGGTTCGGGAGTCGGTTCGGGGACCGGCTCAGGGACAGGAATAGGTTTGGGATTGGGCGGAGGTTGTTGATACTTGTTCAATCCATTGATTTCTTTATTGCTAATTCCCATATAATAACACTCCACATCTTCTTATAATTTAATTGAAGCAACGTATATTTAAATCTATTTCTCTACTGAAATCAAAAAATTTAAAGTGCGAAATCTTTTTATAGAACTATAAACATGAAACAACAGAACGTCAAGGGTAAATCCATTACTGGAACCAGGGACGCATTTCATTTAATTATCTGATACAGGAGAATATCTATGCAAGGTCAAACCGGCGGACAGCCAATCATTATTTTAAGACAGGGAACGGAAGAAACAAGAGGAGACGAAGCAAAGAGAAGCAACATTATGGCAGCGCGCGCTGTAGCTGAAGCCGTGCGGACAACTCTTGGTCCAAAGGGATTGGATAAGATGATCACAGACCCCGCCGGACTTGTTATTATCACAAACGATGGAGCCACTATCCTTGATGAGATGAAAATAAAACACCCGGCCGCAAAACTTGTCGCTGAAGTTGCAAAGACCCAGGATGATGAAGTCGGCGATGGTACTACAACAGCAGCGGTTTTGACAGGTGAATTCTTAAAAGGCGCCCAGGAACTCATGGAAATAGGGGTTCATCCAACAACTATTATCCACGGATACAACCTTGCATCCCACAAATCAAAAGAAATCCTCTCTGACATAGCTGTTCATTCTACAGATGAACATCTTCGAAAAATAGCAGAGACTGCACTTACTGGAAAAGGCGTTGAATTCTCAAGAGAAAAATTAGCTAATCTTGTAGTAACGGCTGTAAAATCAATAGTAAAAAAGGAAAACGGTAAGAAGACCGTTAACATAAAGGACATCTCTATTGAGCGCCGCGGAGAAGGCAGCGTTGAGGACAGCGAACTGGTAGAGGGTATTATCCTTGATAAGACAAAGACCCACCAGAGCATGCCTTCAAAAATAGAGAATGCAAAGATAGCGATCCTTGCCACACCAATTGAAGTCAGGAAGACTGAGACAAAATCAGAGATATCCATTGAATCGATTGGACAGACCCGGATGTTCCTTGAACAGGAAGAAAACCTTGTACGGGCTGCGGCTGATAAGGTAATAAAAAGCGGCGCTAACGTCGTTTTCTGCCAGAAAGGCGTTGATGACATGGCCAGGTATTTCCTTGCAAAAGCAGGTATTTTTGTATCCCACAGGATCAAGAAGAACGACCTTATAAAATTATCAAGAGCAACCGGAGGAAAGATCATTACAAGCCTTGATGAAATAAAACCCGATACTCTGGGAGAAGCAGGGCTTGTTGAAGAGAAAATGGTAGGCAACGGGGAAATGATCTTTATCACTGGCTGCAAGAATCCTGATACCAATTCAATATTGTTGCGCGGCGGCTCGGAACATGTTGTGACAAGCCTTGCCAGGGCTATGCATGACGCCCTCAGGGTCGTAGGTGTAGCCATCGAAGATGAGAAAATACTGGCTGGCGGCGGTTCACCGGAGATAGAACTTGCACTTCGCCTCAGGGAATATGCTTCAACACTTGAAGGCAGGGAACAGCTTGCGGTCAGTAAATTTGCCCTGGCGCTTGAGATTATACCCAAGACACTTGCCGAAAATGCAGGGCTTGATGCTATTGATATGCTTGTTGAGCTTCGCAGGTCGCATGAACATGGAAATAAAACCGTTGGCCTTGATGTGTTCGAGGGCAAACCCGTAGATATGCTCAAAATCGGGGTTATCGAACCGCTTCGTGTTAAGACCCAGGCGATAAGTTCGGCAACAGAAGCAGCTTCTATGATATTGCGCATCGACGATGTGATAGCATCTGCAAAAGACGCAAACCCAAAGAAAAAACCTGATATGAGTGGTATGGATTAGGTGGATAATTAATCCTGATATATCAAATTAAAAATAATAGCTGAAATCCAGGCCGTTTCGCGCACACCATTACAACATCGGGAATTTACACACGCACAGCGCTCCCCCAGCAGCTTGCACTCCACAAGCGTTGTGCCCGAACCCATCATCCTGCGCCTCAGGAGGGCGCAGACACGTATGCCTGCGGGGCATACTTGCGCACGTAATCGACTGGCGTGGCAGTCGACGTGGATTCCCGCTCCCGAAGGATAATCGGGCTGGTCCAAGCACAAGCTTCGTCATTGATCCATTGGCTCGTTATTTGACATAGAATTACATCTTTTCCTGTCTACTATAAGTTCATACTCTCCATGAACTCCGTCGTTCTCTCGCCAACAGCTCCGGCTGAATAGTTGTGGCAATAAGCAATCGGTAATTTCATGTTGAACACCGCCAGCGGCGGCGCAACCGTTGGGGTCTGGGGTCGCAACCCCGGCGCTTTAGGCTAAAATGAAAATTTGTATTCTTAGATATTACCAATCGCAGAAGCTATAACGGGCGCCACGCTCACAACACTTACACCCTTCTCAATTGTATCTGTAGCTATGATTCCTTTTACTCCTGCCTTAAATAATTTAAGAATGGCGTTATTTGAAAGAACAGGATGTACACAGGCTGCATAGACTTCATGAGCTCCCTGTTTCCTGAGTAATGATATCGTTTCTGCCACGGTCCCGCCTGTTGAAATAATGTCATCAATAATAATAACATCCCTTCCTTTTACATTAACATTCTTTGGCTGGATCGATACAGTCTCACCGCTTAGCCTTGTCTTCTCAAGATAATCATAATCAATACCAAGTTCAGACGAAGCGCTTTTTGCAATATGGATAGCTCCGTCATCAGGTGCAATGATAAGAGGATTGATGAATTTCATATTTTTTATGTATTTCCCTATCATCGGAGTGGCGTCAAGATCAACTGTTTTTGCATCAAAATAATCAAGAATGCTGGTATCGTGGATGTTGATCGTATAAACATTGTCAGCCTTTATTGTTCTTGCAATGGCGCGGGCGCTTATGGGTTCTCCAGGCTTGAATTTTTTATCCTGGCGCGCATACCCCATATATGGAATTACAACATTTACCCTGGATGCATCACTACATGCATCGATCAACTGGATCAGGGCAATTAAATCAGTATCGGTAACTGTGCTCTGGATTATTGTGACTTCCGACCCGATATCATCAACAACTCGTGTATATAACTCCCCGTCAGGAAATTTCTTGAATTCACTGATAAGAAGATTTGATTCTAATACTTCTGTGACTCTTCCTGCAAGCAATTGTGACGCCGGACCTGCGATGATATCCAATTGAATTCCTCACGCTCTTTATGGATAGAATGAATATAAAGAATTTGTATGGTGATCAATATAACACTTTTATATGATTAATACTGTAATGTATTATCGTTATATTTATGTACAGCATGAGCTATTCAGAATCCCACGTTAGTTAGAATGCATAATTCAAAAAGCAAAAACTTATAGTGAAGAGGATTAATTATCTAAATAATTAATCCCGGGAAGAATGACATATGACGCTATTTATCGAAATTAAAAATCTTCGTGTTGGCTTTGACGGAGTCGATGTTCTCAGTGATATAAATATTAACATCAACGAAGGAGAAATTCTTGGAATCTTAGGAAAAAGCAGCGCAGGAAAATCCATACTTATGCATGTCCTGCGAGGTGTGGAAAAATTTAATGACATTTCAGGAAGCGTAATATATCACCTGGCTCAATGCGCTAAATGTGGGTCCATAGAAAAACCAAGTAAGGTGGGAACTCCCTGTCCCAAATGCAACGCCAATTATGAGAAACTTGATGCAGATTTCGTAACAATGTCAATTCACGATCCGGTGCGAAGAGACATAACCAGAAGGATCGCTATCATGCTCCAGAGAACATTTGCATTATATGGAGATGAAAGAGTTATCGTAAATGTCATGAATGCACTTCAGGAAATTGACCAGATGGGGCCAAATGCCATTCATAAGGCAGCAGACCTGCTTGAACAGGTAAATCTTTCCAACAGGATGATGCATATTGCAAGGGAGCTTTCAGGCGGTGAAAAACAACGTGTAGTGCTTGCAAGGCAGCTTGTCAAAAGCCCTATAATATTGCTCGCAGATGAACCGACCGGTACTCTTGATCCCAAGACTGCCGAACTTGTGCATGATAGTATTGTAAATGCAACAAAGAATTTCAATATGACACTCATCATCACATCCCACTGGCCAAAAGTAATTGAAGAGCTTTCACACAAGGCAATATGGCTTGATGAAGGAAAAATCGTAATGATGGGGAAACCTTCTGAAGTCGCGGCTGAATTTATGAAAGAAGTTGGAACAGTTGGCGAACAGGAAGAAGTCAGTATCGGAGAAACAATTATCAGGGGGCGCAATCTCCAGATGACCTATTTTTCCCTGGACAGGGGTATAGTAAGGGCTGTCAATGATGTCAGTTTTGATATTAATGAAGGTGAGATATTCGGAATAATCGGGGTCAGCGGGGCAGGAAAAACCACGACCTCAAAGATAATTTCCGGATTATTAAGACCAACTTCAGGTTCAATTGACGTGAGAATCGGGGATGAGTGGATCGACCTGACACAGCTTGGGCCTGACAAGAAAGGACGCGCTACAAAATATATTGGTGTACTGCACCAGGAATACAGTCTTTATCCACATAGGAATATTATCGATAACCTGACTGAGTCTATTGGTCTTGACCTGCCGTTTGAACTGGCAGAGAGAAAAGCGATCCATACACTGGTAACATCAGGTTTCACGGAAAAAAAGGCAAAAGAAATCCTGGCCAAGATGCCGGATGAATTGAGTGAAGGGGAAAGGCATAGGGTTGCAATGGCACAGGTACTCATCAAAGAGCCCAGGATACTTGTTTTTGATGAGCCCACAGGAACAATGGATCCAGTTACCAAAATTGAAGTTTCAAAATCTATCCTGAATGCCAGGAAAGAAATAGGAGAAACTTTTGTCATAGTATCCCACGATATGGATTTTGTCGCTGAGATCTGCGACAGGGCAGCATTAATGCGTCTTGGCAAAATAGTTGACATCGGTGAAACGGGCGATGTTTTATCAAAACTTTCCCGGAAAGAGCGGGAAGAAGCTCTTCAAGGGATAGCTAAAGAATTAAAATAAATAATTATACCAATAGCTGGAGGATAAGTGATCTCAATAGAGATTAATGGACAAAAATTAGAGATAAAGGATGACCTGCCACTGAAAAATGCCCTGGAAATCGCAAAAGCGTTCTATATCCCGGGAACAACAACAGGTATCCTGAAAACAAGCGGCAAAAAGGAAGAAGCAACCTCAGAATATAAGATTCTCACAACAAAAGGCGAATTAAAGATTGAGCTTTTTGGAGATTCCACGTTATGGACAAAATTTTCTCATTTTTTTAAAGATTTGAAGGCGCACTGGGAATCACGATATGCAATTGCTTTTGGCCCATTTGAAACAGATATTACAGTGGAAAGATCCGAGCAAAAATATAACCGCTATGATATATTCCTGGGAACAGGCGGGTATGATCAAAAAAATGCTTACCTTATGATCGCAAAAGATAAACATGTTTCAGATTATGGTGGTCCGAAAGGTGCTGTTCTTGGAAAGGTGATAAGCGGTAAAAATATCATAGCAAACCTCAAGCAGGGCGATACTTTATTAAAAATAGAACCGGTAATAAAATGGGAAACACTTCTTAACAAAATAACTACACAGGATCTAAATACACCACTTGAAGACGGAATGAAGATCTTTACCTATTTTAATGTCGATCTCATTAATGAATCTCCCGAAGGAGCTGAGCATTTCCTTGCATTGATAACAAGAAAAACTTTTCATGCGGGTACATTCTCAAATTCATTCATTTCTGATAATGCACTCCAGGGAGAAGGATGCCCATACGAACACTGGGATGCCCGTTCAGAGGGCTCAGTAGTGGTCCGGACAGATGGGCAGGGAAATGGACGGGTATACATTTACAAAGAAGACCGGACTTCAAGCCCTGTACATAGCGTTGTCGGGCATGTTTCCAATGGTATCGAACTAATTAAAATAGCTCCTTTAAATAGTACTCTTGCTGTGGTTGCAAATCCTGAGAGGGTCATGGTACAGGGAATGACTTTTAAGAATGCTGAAAATGTATTAAATTTGAGGGGTTTGAAACTTGAAAGGAGAGGCTATACAGATGATGATGCCATTGTTGTAGAACAGGTACCGGATACAACAATAGGGATTATCGCAGAGGGCGGGGTCACAGCTCTCGGGGTAAAAGCCGATAAAATAATCAATGTACAGTTTTACGATGATCTTGCGCCTATAACTCTTGATTTCTTCAGGCATTCCCTGCGTCTTAAGGACAGGCCACTGGGCCCCCTGCCCATAATATATACATATGAAAATACTTTCCTTTTCAGGCCGGAAAAAGAGGCACAAACGTATAAAGAAATAAATCCCGAGAATACACCAAAAGGAAAGATAAAAGCAGGAGAGATCGGTGTCACCAACCAGGCTGCAAAACGATATGGTATGGTAGGTGTAAAACTTATCGACGATGATAAATATGGCCCGACAGGTGAGAAATTCGAATCCACGAACATTATCGGAAAAGTCCTGGAACCTGAGCGCCTTAAAGGTATGAAGACAGACGATATAATTTACATAAGGGAGGTTTCATAATGGAAAAAATAACTAAAATGATCGTGATAAACTCATCAAAATTACTCCCAAGCGATGTTGCTATGAAACTTTATGAAACAAAAGATGATATCATGGTAAAGGAAACTTGTTTTGGTATTATGGTTTCCGGGGAACGCGCGATACTGGATCCGCTCCTTTCGAACATTCGCAAATTAGACCCATACGGTATTTTCATAAAAGAGAGGGGCTTTGCGCCGGGTGAACCTTTTCGCTGCAGGGCTACCAGGCGCGGCGGCGCAAGACCAGGATTTCATAACCTTGAAACTGAGGATAAGATATTGCCCCATATCGCATCTGCTTTAAAAGCCCTTGACAGAGGCGAGATCCCGGGACAAAAAAAACAAACGAAAAAACTCGACATCGATAAACTAAAAGCAATAATAAAAGAAACAGAGGTATCAAAATGAAGGTTTTTATTTACCCGACAAACAGTCTTATTCTTTATGACCTGGTTGAACGATTCGGTCATGAGCCGCTTGCGATAATGCAGGAAATAGGGAAAAAAGTCAGAAGCCAGGGACTGGATTCTCCACCCATGAACATTACTCCTGAAGACCCTAAATTCGGATTAAAATATGCGGCTGTCGAAGTTCCGGCAGGAGTAAGGGGACGTATGTCGCTATTAGATCCTCTTCTCACAAAAGCAGAAGCAGCAATAATTGTTAACGATCCGGTTATTTCATTTGGCTGCATGGGATGCGCAAGGACAAATGAACTTGTCAATTTCCTGTTGAGGGGTAAAAAAATCCCAATATTGAAATTGGATTATCCAAGCACTGAAGAGGATGCAAAGTTATTCGTTTATAAAATTTCCGAATTCCTGAAATCACTCAAACCTGCGGAGGAAATGAAATGAGTGCGCAAAATGATAATAATACTATAAACCAGGCATCATGTGCCGGATGCGGGGAAGAGAAAGAGATCGCTCCAGGTATCGGACATGCTTTAAAAAAAATAACGGCAACTGAAAATCTTGTGAGGGTAGCCCAGCTTTCATGCGGCGCAGAATACAGCGGAATACAGGATGAAATCGATTCGGCTGCAAAGCAGGTCAATGCTATAATGGTTTATCCTGAGATTGATATTGCCGATGTCGAATCGATAGAAGAGTAATTCGGATTGAAAGTGGAAAGTCCTGACGTTCGGCTTATGATGGCGAGCTAAAAATCAATCTTAACAGGGAAAGAGCATGTAGATGCTGTTTTTGTTGCAACGTGTTTCAGGTGCGCGGAAGCGGCCATTGTAAGACGGGAAGTGCGCCGTTATATACATGAGAAAACCGGAATACCTGTTATAAG
>CABMCA010000111.1 GCA_902384525.1 uncultured archaeon | reverse complement strand
TGGGGGATCGTTGTTTATTCATTTAGCTTGTTATAATCCAGCCAGCGACCCGAATCAATGTATATCTTATCAAGATCTATCCTATCAAGACCGAATTATTTATCTTGCCACAATCCCAGCCGATGTGTTTAATGAGGCAACTAATGCACTTTCTCCTTATCTCATAAACAAATAAGAAGAAAAGATAAAAGAGAAAAGGGGTAGCGAAATCAATAATGCCTCGAAAGGGGCTTGTTGATTTCCGATCACGTAAGATTTCCCTTTGATCTTTTAGCGTATCTGTATCAGTTGTTCTGACTTCCCCAATGCAGTATCACAATTGTCCTGAACGCAATATACGGAACAACCTGGAATAAATGATTGCAACTCACAATCCAAAGTATGCCATCATCGTGTTGATCGAATCCTGTCTTGTTATTTTTGATTTCAGATTCTCTTTATTTATTAAGGATTCCCGCAAGAAAAGGGTACTCTCCTCCAGCTGATGTGTCAATACAGGAATTTCTTTGTTTATTTCCTCAAGCTTATGCCAATCAGAATCCTAGAGTAGTACAGTATTTTGTCCAACTATTTAATTATTATAAGTATTATAATTTTTATAATATTCATTTAAAATATCAATATGTTAATATTATGTGCTTTTACTATATGCTTTTCATAGTTGTTGCAGCTACTTATAGATTATTAAATAGCAAAAGAAATATTAGTACTGTACCTATCCCTAAATCAGGGAAAAGTAAGTGGTGAAAGCTATTAGAGTGGCGATTCAAGAAAAATAGGTGGAGTAAGGTGGTGCAACTTGAATATTGGAGTTTCCATCTTCGTTTTGCTTCCATGCTCGAATTGCAATTCTTTGGACTGTGGCCGCTGAAATGTATAGGAGGAGTGTTATGAGAAAGAAAAATAGAACAGGAATATTAACTGCATTACTTGCAGTTTCTATAGGAATAGAATCAAAGAAAAGAATTGGAATTATTACTGCAGTACTTGCAGTATTGTTATTTGCCTCAATACCGGTTCAGGCAATTAGAGACCCGGCTGGTTGTGTCGGTAACAAGTTAGATATTCATATATCCAAGGAGCCGTCCATAGCAACGAACGGCCTTACCACAATCCATTATGCTATCTTTGTAGGAAACCGCGGTCAAGAGGGAAGCTGTAGTGTCGGTAATATACCAAGCGGAACTGGTAAAGGAGAAACAATAGTTTTCGCCCAGCCTCCCATGGATGGTATGCAGCCTGCAGACACTTCATTGACTAGCGGGAACCTATTAACTCTAGATACAGATAGAAGCTTCCGTGCGAATGGCACGGATGACGTCTGCTATTATAGTTCGCCTGAAGGGCTTGAACTATGTCGATTCGAACCAACTAATAATACAATAGACACGAGACTGCCTCCCAGAAACGTGAATTTAGATTGGGTTACTAATGTCAACCCTGACGTTACTCAGGCGACAGGAAGAGTCATACTTTCTTGTCCCAGTGGTCAGTGTCTCCATGATGCGGAAATAGATGATAATCTCAAACTCGCCAAAGACATTAGTGTAAACTTAAGGATCTTAAAACCAAACACCATCCTGACAAAGACCGCTAATCCCATATCTGGAGAGGGCTCTTTAACCACCACATATACATACACGGAGAAAAACACAGGCGATGTAAATCTTACCAATGTGAGTGTTACCGATAGTAACTGCGCGCCAACGCTACAAGGTGCACCATTTATAAAACAGCAACCACTTGGAGTAGTGGATGTTCTAGTACCAGGCGCTACAGCGACGTTTACATGCACGGTGACCTATAATGCAACAGGTACTTTCATAAATACGGCGTTTGGTCACGGCAAGCCGACTTATTACGATCCGGAAACAAATACGGACGTAATAAACGCTACAGACATAACCGCCCCCCAGTTCCCAAGTGAACAGGCAACAGCGACTGTAAGAGTTGAAACGCCACCAACACCACCAAGTGAGGAACACTGGAACGTTGAATGGTTCAATACAATGCCATGGCAGTACACACAGTTTACACTACCCGCAGACCAGAATTACCTGGTAACAAGCGGATTCAGGGCACCGGAAGCAAGAACGAAAATATTTGACGGTGTACCGACTCCCCTGGCAATCAATGAGGGAGATCGTCTGAAATTCTGGCATAATACAGAAATCACTGATGATCTCTATGTCAACGCTATTGGAGGAAACACTGAGACTAACGCTATTGGAGGAAACACTGAAACACAAACAATTTCATCATTGAAACTTTATGGCTACTTTGATGAAGGGGCCGGAGATCTAAAGGCTATAGATCCAGTAACAAATAAGAAACCTGAACAGGCGCCATATACAAATCCGATAGCGCCGTTCTATCCTCAGTCCAATCAATCACCCAGGAAGGACTTTGCCACTTTCAATCCAGCTATAATGGATCATAACCAGGGCTATCCGGAATTGATATTCCTTGATCCATCAAATGGAAACAATATCCAGAGACCCCAGGAAAAGACCTTTAAGCGAATGTGGTATGAAAAAGCATGGTTTAAAGACGATTACAAGGCTCAAGCCAATGGACACTGGGATGTTGTTATCGAAGCATGCAAACCATTAGATCCGAGAAAGACTTGCGACTATGTCACAACTGTTCAGCTTGATGACGAACAAGCCATCAATGACCAGTTAGTTGCAGGCAATAGGATCAGGGAACAAAACAATGACCCGAACTTTGGTGACACGTATGCCCCAGCAATAGAGCAGGAATTTGCCTATATGACACTGAATGACATCAGAATGCCAATATTGGTAAAGAATGGCAGTCACATCTTAATACCCATGGCACACCAGGCAAATAATCCATACAGAGGTATTAACAGCTTTGATGCCGCCAATCAAGGTGTGATGGATGCAGTAAGAGTAGAAAGCGAAACGACTCTTGGCATGGACATAGACAACGATGGAATGCTGTCTTCAATGGACACAGATGGAAAAGATGTGAGCGGTGACGAGAGCATTGTATTAGTGCTTGACAACAAGAAACTATCAATGGATGGCACGTTGCAGTTCTTTGATAATGTTGTGACGCTAAGGAATGTTTTCACATCCCCGAAGAGCATCGTATACGATGTCTGTGACAATGAAGGCGGAGGTTCAACGAATTGCGAAAAGAACCAGAATTTAGCCGTTGGACAGGTTGCGAAGTTCCAGAGAGGAATGAAAGATGACAAAGGACCCTTCTATATCAAACTGATTGCTGTTGACGAAGTCAATAATCAAGCAGTAATCGAGGTAGGAAGGATGTTCGGCCAGACCCTCGCAAATATAGGAGCTAACGCCAGATGGAACCAGAAATCTTTCATCGTGGACGAAGTATTCTATAATGTGGCCGGAATAAAGGCTA
>CABMCA010000110.1 GCA_902384525.1 uncultured archaeon | reverse complement strand
ACTAAAGAGCGGTTCCAGTCGATGAAGGCTGTTGTGTTTGAGAAATCAAGAACTGTTGTGTTGATATATGCATAGTTCTGAGTAAGAATTGTGCCGTTTGCCGGGGTGGGATCTGTAAAGAAGATGACAGGAGCAGCGGTTGTGTTGTGAACAATCCATAACCAGGTCTGTATTACAGTGCCATTGTTATTTGTACCTGCAACAGTGATGTTCCATGTTCCTATTGTTGCACTTGCGTTGGTATAAAAAGACGTTATCGTATTATTATCAACCTGGATTTGACTGCCATTAAAGTACCATGTTGCATTCACCATTTGATTCCATGTTACATTGAATGTTCTTGTCGCTCCCATATAATCGTCAACAGGGGTTGATGGAAGATATGACGTTATTACAGGTGGGCCGATTTTTACATCTATAGTCCATGCAATCGTATTCGATGTGCCGTTAGCATTTGTCGCATTGACGCTTAATTTTTTTATTCCCGGCTTATCCCAGGAAATAGTTAATTTATCAAAGTTATTATTCTGGTATACGCCATCTTTATACCAGTTCCAGGATGTTATTGTTTGGTTGGCAGCGGCATTAAATTCAACAGCTTCGTTTATATTTAATGCAAGTGTTAAGCTGTCGTTATTGGTTTTATTATTACTCCATGAGTTTATATCAGGTGGATTACTTCCTCCTCCAGTGCTGAACCATAATGCAACCATTCTTCTTGAATCTATTTCAGCAGTATCCGCGCCATAATTATTGCCAAATCTTCCCTGGACAGTATTATTACCGCCAATAAGCCGTTCAGCATATGCAGTAGAGATGCTGTTTGCATAGTTGTTCTTATACGGACTTGCTCTTGACTTAGCCCTGTCATCAGCATTTATTTTTATTCCATATGCTTCACCATAACTGCCACCAGTTGTACCCTGTCTCTTGGTTCCCATCGCAATAACTAAAAGCTCTCTTATATCAGTGATCGCTCTGTTTATCGTGGCCTGGTTATCATCTACGGCATAGTTGGAAACGGTGCTGACTGGAACGTCGCTTGTTATATAATCGGCCAAAGTTGAACCATTAAACAGAAGTATTCCGAACTGTCTTCTCGAGATGGTAACGTCCCCGCTGGTTCCTCCACTTCTTGCAAATCTTCCATTAACGGTATAAGTTCCTGCATTTAAATCGGCATAATGAAGAGTAAAAACGTTATCTGCATAATTAACGGAATAAGGTGATTTTTCAGCCTGTGAATAATCTGTACCGGAGAAATTGATTGCTATTTTTTTACCTTCACCGGCTTCTGCAGTACTATATGAATTCCCCGCATTGTAAAGAAAAAGAGCCCTGGCATTTGTAGAAACCGGAAATAATATGTTAGCATTTGGATCATTAATGAAAGTTCCTGATGCAGTAGTTGAAGCTGCACTGCTGTCTGTATACCAGAATCCATCTCCATTTAATATGTATATTAACAATCTACGTTCACTAATTGTAGTTGTTGAACCTGCGGCATTGCTTGCAAACCTGCCTTTAATGTTATGGTTGCCTGCTCCGAGAGTCCCAATCCAGAATGTGGTTAAGCCGTTCGATCTATTCGGATCAATCGGCGAGTTCCAGGTGTTTGCATAATCCGGGCCGTCAATATTAATAGCAATTTGTTTCCCTTCCTTTGGCTCGGTCTGGCCATTTTCATTATAAGCATTGTAGATAACAAAAACAGTCTTCGATGATGATATATTGAAAGCCTGCGATGCTTCAGTATCATCTACCAGCAAGTTACTTGCTGTATTGACCGCCGTTGATGAAGTAATAAGGTATTTGCTGTCAAATATTAGAGGATCGGGATTTACTGTTATCGTCCATGTAACAGTATATGACGTACCATTATTGTTAGCTGCGTTAGCCTTTATTGTTTTAGTACCTGCAATAGACCAGGAAGTGGTGAAATTATCAAAGTTATTATTCTGGTTTATATCGTCTTTGAACCAGTTCCATGTGGTTACTGTGCGGTCAGCCGTAGCATTAAAATTGATGGCTTCACCTTTATTTACCGTAAGGGTTAAGCTATTGTTGTTTGTTTTATTATTACTCCAAGATGTTATTACAGGTGCGTCAATGTTTAATTTTTCTTCACTCCATGCTGCCCATGCCGGCTCTGGTGTAATGTATCGTTCAACAGCTATATAATCAACAAACAAATTAAAACTCCTGTTTTTTAATACCTGAATATATCCGCCCCTGTACGTCCCGTCAGCCGCCAGGATCTCATCTTTGCCGTCTCTTGTTGACCTGACCGACGCCGGGTCATAATATGACGTATATGTATACCACACATCCGGCAATGCCGATGATCTCGTACCCAACGAATTAAATGAACTTCCGGTTTCACGCAACAATTGATCTATATTTGCAGTGATGTCGATCCATGGGTCGAGATAACCATTATTATCCGAATTATAAACACCACCGTTTGAATGTGTCGTTAAACCGCCATAACCGGAGCTGCCGTTCAGGTATTTTATTCTTGAAATTATTTTCTTATCGGTATTTACTACCTGGTTTACTGTATTGAGCTGCCCTGTTGGGTTGGGGTTATACTGGGATAAACCAGATGTTAAGGCGCTGTTATCCACCCTCCAATTTCCGGTTACCCTATCTACCCATTCGGCAGGTGTGCTTTTCGTAGTATCAAGCACTCCGGCAAAGTTTGTTCCATAAGGTCCTGATGAATCTCTTCTCCCTCCAAAGGTATAGATTTTATCGCCCACTACTCCGCCTGCTACACCATCCGCATCCCAATACCCCAGCTCACCCCAGTTCCATGAATCACTGCTTATGTTGTAAACCCAGTATCTTGAGAAGAACTCACCATAATTACTTTGCCCCTGCAAAACGTAAATGTTGCCGTTTACTAGCGGATTCTCTTTCAAACTTCCATATAATCTCACCGGCATGGATTTTCCTGTTCTCCAGGTGTTATAAGTTATATTATATATCTGCACATAATTTTTTACTTGATAATTATAAAATCCACCGATCAAATATATCTCATTGTTGTAAAAAACCATTGGTGACCAGCTTAATACGTTATTCTGGGGGGAATTATTAAGATTAATATAGGAATCATTCGCAGGGTCGTATCGAAAAAGGGAACTGTTATAGAACAAATATATATAAGCTCCCCCGGTAACTGCAGACAATCCTTGATTTTGTAATTCAGGCGGAAGATTTGTATTTTGTAGCAACCATTTATTTCCTGCCGGATCATATTTTTCGGTTTTAAGGTTCACAGGTAAACCATCGTTACGATTAGTACCGCCAAAACAGTAAATATTATTGCCATAAGCTGTACAGGCATTCCCCCATCTGGCATAGTTTAGATTTGCTATCTGGGAGTAAGTATTATTAACCGGGTCGTATGCAAAAACTTCAGCCCTTGGATCAGTTCCTCTGAGATTATACCCGCCGATTGTATATATCCTGCCATTTAGCACCGCACCTGCCCCATCCGCGAAAGGTTGGGGTCTTTTTTCTAATTGTTGCCAGGATTCCGGCACGAAATCATCAAAGAATCCAAAGGTCGTTTCTCCATTTCTCAAGTCAATGGCAAATGGGTTGCCGTAGTAAAGATTCACAGTGCCGTTTCCTGTAATATTCACCCACACCTTACCAGTTTCGTTATTCTCTATCCAGTAAGATAAAGGAGTTGTATTATCCAGAGTAAACCTGATATCTGCAAAGTTTGTGCTGGAATGGCCATTTAAGAAAACATGGGTTGCGTTGTTTATACCCATTGAATTACTTAGATTTAGTGAAAGCTGGTAGGGTCTCGTACCATTAGGAATTGGGTTATCGATTCTATAGTTCCATGAACCATTCCACCATGTCATGCGGTCTTCTTCAATTCCGGCGAACATGGGAATTGTTTTTATGGAATATTTTCCTGTTTCTGCTTGTTTATAGAAAGTTAATTTCACATAATAGGTTTCATTTTTTTTTATCGTTCTGCCTTCGGACAAAAACGGTTTCCATTCGTTGAGATACCTGGTTTCCTGGCGGCTGCCAGTTTGTTCAGTTGCATTCCAGAAAAATCTTATATTCAACGGGTTTGTGGAAACCACTTCATAGCGGTCAAAACCAATTGTACCTTTTCCCCCGGAATATGTGATATTCCATTTCTTTTTTGCATAAACTCCCCAGTCTAATTGCCATGGGTTTGCATCGTAAATTTCAGTGACATCGTTATATGACCGGATTTCCGGAAGCGTTTGATTTTTTTCAACCAGGTCAAATTCAGGCATTGTGACATTGTACCCGGTAGTTTCAAGAATCTCCCACTTCACATTTGATATTTTATTTTTTCCTTCGAATTTTTTCCAGCTAGTATTGAAATCTTTACTTTTATTGAAAGTGTAATTCACATATGAAGTAATTTTAAAAACCTCTTCCATTGTAGCCAGATCCGGTTTGGCGGAAACTTGCTGGATTGTTATTAATGTTTCATTTGT
>CABMCA010000109.1 GCA_902384525.1 uncultured archaeon | reverse complement strand
GGAGCAGGATTAGATGAAATAGAGGAGGGAAAATTTACTCTTTGTGGCCCCGCCCTCTGCCAGATGCTGGAAGGCTCCCGTCATCGTTATGCGATGCTATGCCGGGTTGCAGGGAAACTTGTGGAACCTGACCTTGAAGCGATCGTGGAAAGGCGAAACCATGATTTCCAGAATTATATCCAGGGTTATATGCACCTTAACCAGCGATATGATGTGTGGGTGAGGATAAACAAGGATGCTATTAAGAAGGGTCTTACATCTTTTGAGCAGATAGCTAAAGCCACAATGATGCTCTTTAAGAACGAATTATCTTTTATTGAGAAGATCGATGCAACATATATAACTGATCCTGATGAAGTTGAAAAACGAAGAGAAGAAGCAATAAAGATATATGAGGCAAGAGATGCAAGGACCCGCGGCCTCCATGATGAGGACGTGGATGTGTTCTACGGCTGCACATTATGCCAGAGTTTTGCCCCGACAAACGCATGCGTTGTTACACCAGACAGGATATCCCTATGCGGGGCTATCAACTGGTTTGATGGCCGCGCCGCAGCCAAGGTCGATCCCGAAGGACCGCAGTTCGCTATTCCAAAAGGCGAGGTGATCGACGCGATAGGAGGAGAATATTCAGGCGTGAATGAGAAGGCTGTAGCGCTGTCGGGTGGTGAATATTCACGCATCAAGATACATTCTTTCTTTGAGTTTCCTCATACAAGCTGCGGATGCTTTGAAGTAGTAGGATTTTATATTCCTGAAGTGGATGGAATAGGCTGGGTAGACAGGGATTTCACAGGTATTGCACCTAATGGTCTTGCTTTCTCAACAATGGCAGGGCAGACAGGCGGCGGTAAACAGATCATAGGTTTCCTTGGAGTTGGCGTAAATTATTTCCGCTCGCCAAAATTCATTCAGCCTGATGGCGGATGGAAGCGGGTCGTGTGGATGCCAAAGAACCTGAAAGAGAAGATAAAAGCAGATATTCCTCCTGAACTTGTGGATAAATTACCAACTGAAGAAAATGCTACTGATCTTAAGACCTTAAAAGAGTTCCTTGAGAAAAGCCAGCATCCGATAATGGAGAGATGGAAAACAGAGGAAGCTGCTCCCGAAGCGGAAGCGCCATCGCAGACCCAGGCAGCATCCGGATGGTCAATGCCTGCGCCTTCAATGCCTGCCGGGATGCCCATGATGCCGATGCAATTCGGCGGCGGGGACGGAGGAGTGAAGCTCTCTTTCAAGAATGCAAAGATATCGATTGACCGCATTGTGTTCAAAAAAGAGAAATGAGACTATTTAGCTGTTTTATCTAAGATATATTTGAAATCTTCAAGATCAAAAGCTAAAAAACCTTTTTCTCTCAAATTTTCTTTTCCCTCTATAGCTTTTGCAATAATACAAAAATAGTCTTTTCTAATTTCATTTTTCCAATATATAAAAGTAGATTTTTCTTTTAATTGATCTAGAATAGATTCTGTATCTTTTAATGTTAACTTTTGCCATTTGCATTCAATAAAAAGCATATTGTTTGAATATTCATCAAAAGCCACAAGGTCTATTTCATAAGTATTTTTACCCTTCTCTTTCCCAGGTATTTTTCCCCATGCTCTGCCTATTTTGCCAAAAATAAATGGCAATTTGTTCAATCGATTGAGTTCCCGCAAAAGCTGATTTGATAAATCTTCAAATATCCGCCCCATATACGAGTCATAATTCTCTGATATTTTTGAGATCACAGCGCTTCGATTTATTTCAATTTCTGATTTTGCAGGATATACAAAAGTGTACCAGAATTTCAGAAAATTATCCGAAACTTCATAGATCGTATTTGTTTTTATGTCCCGGTTTTTCTTTAATACAACAGGATGCAGACGCTTTACAAATCCAAGATTAATTAAGACACGCAAATATTTTGGAATATTCTGGACAGGCATGCCTGTTTCATCTGCAATTTCAGAAACCCTGTTTTTTCCTTTTGAAATCGCCTCCAGAATCAATTCATAATTTGCAGGCTCCCTTAATTCCTCTTTTAGAAGAAATATAGCTTCATCGTTCAGAAATGTAGCTCTTTTTAATATTTTTTCTTCAATGTTCTCGGGAAATTTGTTTTCTTCATCAAACTTATTTAAATATGCGGGTACTCCACCAAGACATCCATAAATCTGTGCCAGATCGATTATGCTTTTTTTAGGAAAAAATTGGTGAATATCCAAAAATTTTAACGGTTCTATCTTCATCTGGCCCGTTCTTCGTCCATATAAAGGCGATTTATATCCCAGGACTTCTGTTTCCATCAATCCAATGCTCGAACCAAGAATAATGACCATAATATTAAGATCCTTCAGATAGAGGTCCCAGGCTGATTGGAATGATGATATTGATGAACTATCTCCCTCAATCAGATATGGAAATTCGTCAATAATAATGACAGGTTTTCTTTTTATATTTTCAGCAATGAATTTTAATGCCATATCCCATTTTGTTATTTTCGGGACATATACACCTATTTGAGGGCAAACTTTATCCAGAAAGTCTTCTACCTGGCGCACCGCATTGAATTTTTGGGATAGATAATATACCCCTGGTTTTTTATCAAGAAATTTGAGGACGAGTTCTGTCTTTCCAATCCTCCTGCGGCCATATAAAATGATCAAAGATGCGCCTTTCTTTTTGTATTCGTTCTCTAAATACTCAAGCTCATCTTTTCGATTTACGAATAGACTCATGATCCTAAGTATTGTGAGTCTATATATTTAAATTTTGTTGTGATATTATAAATGAGATAAACTGCGTCTATGTATGGCGGGATGTTTTTGACAAAACTCCTCAAATCCTTCGTCAATAAATTTTACTTTTGGATTGCTGATTATCCTAGAAATAATAGAATGATATCTCTCTTCAAAATCAACCCGTGAATATCCATATTTCTGATCTGAAATAATAACGACCTCTTTTAGATTGGAGTTCTCTTTCAATGCATTTGAAATAAAAATTTTCGTCTCAATATCGGTCTCTGGTAAAGAATATCCAATAAAATAAATTTTTTCGCATAGCTTGAGATGTTCAAATGCACTTCTCCAAATAGGCAAGAGCGGAGCATATTTGGAATTTGCTCCCGCTTTAGCTAATTTTGATGAAGTTGGAGGGATTATAGCAGGTTCTAATTTAGTCTGACATTTTCCACATCTTAATCCCTCATAAGATGTTAGGATATCACACTTAGTTTTATCAGTATAATATATCTTACCACATTCTTTGCAAAATCCCCAATTCAAAGAGCCATGCAATTTAAGAATAGAATATTCCCTATTTGGTTCTGTTTGACCTGAAGGATTATCATAAGCAGGTATACCTCCGTAATTTACCCAACCATCCCTAAAATCCATTGTAGATTCCAAAAGTATATCCCAGTTAGTAGTAATAAAAATAAAATCGGGAATCTCATCTTCAAGTATAACGGTAAGGTGGTTATAAAAATTTTGTTTACGGTAATTTGCTATTGATTTTTGAATTGTTGTGCAAATAACATATACAATATTATCAGCTGTAATACAGTCAGAATCTGTCTTAATACTATTGAATTTCAAAGTCTCTAACATTTCAATAGCGGCATAGTATTCTTCTATATTAGAGGTGTTATAATCATCCTCCCAGTGTTTTAGAACACGCTTAAATATTTCCTTCTCTGGAGAAATATCAGGTAGTTTATTATAAACCTCTTCAGTTCTTCTACGGAAATTACTAAAAGTAGGAGCACCAGCCCATACTGAAGCTCCTGCTCCCAAAAAACATACACCCTTTGGAGTCGTCGCATGGTTATTCATAGTTGGGGTCATTTTTTTCTTTTCGTAACTATAACCTGTTTCTCATATATTATGCCTTTGATAGCGGAGTGAAACTAATCATGAACCTATTGTTCATAGATACCGAATGAAACATTGCATTTTTTCATACGAAACTCTTGTGCCGCGCAGGCACGCAAGGATGAGAACCGCTATGCTGTGACGGTGTTGTAGCGAGTTTTCATAAGATATATTAGATAATTGATTAATTATTTTGTTTAATGTAATAAATATAATACTTACAGTCGCTTACAATAGCCTTTTAAAAGAGTAGAAGACAATAGGAACTCTATAATTGAAAGAGGTAAAAAATAAGAAGAGTAAAAGCTATTCGATAAAATAATGTGGGATGTATTTGATGATAAGAGATTTGGCGTTCAGGCAAAAGGGTCAGGCTTTTACAAAAAATATGCAAATGAGGAACACTGAGGACAAATAATGCAAGAACAGAATCCTTTTATGACTTTCGACTGGTATTTTACAGATGCTTCCAATGGACACGCTGCCCGGCAACTTGCTCTTGAAGCCAAGCCGAAGGAAACATCCGTTCTTATGGACTTAGTCAGTGCTGATTCATTGATACATTTTGCCCTCTGGACTAAGTTGCCTAAAAACCATCCCGTTGGTGAATTGTGGTTGGAGACTAATACTGACCTTTTGGCAACTATTTATCTCGCATATGGGGGATTTTTTCGTCAGGCTCTTACTGTTCTTCGCTCATGGTTTGAAATAGCAGTTCATGGAGTTTATTTTTCAGCGCATCATGGTCAACCGAGTGGACGTTATGAACAATGGCGACGTGGGCAACGAAATGCACCGGCAAACAGTCATAAGTTAGCAAAGGCTTTGGCATTACATCAAGACAAAATATTTGAAGTAAACGAATCCGAAATGTTGAAGAAGATTGAGCCTATCTATTCATATCTGTCGCAGCATACACACGCGCAAGGGCTTGATATCTATGACTTACAAGACGGGCGCGATAATGTGCCTCGCTACCTCTCCAGAAGTTTCGATATTTGGTATGGAAAGGTTCTTGAGGCGTTTGATGCTTTATGCTTTTTGTATAGAATTTTTTTCTTGAAAGAGATCACAGATTATTTAAAGAACGCGGAAAAAGAAATGGAACGTGCGCATGAGTTGGTAGAGTCGCTATCAGGTCTAATGCCTGATTTCGGAAGGTTGATGACCGATGTTTTTGCTAGCACAACATCACCTAATTGGTTAAAAGATTGAATATCCAAATGAAATATAGTAAAGTTGGAGTAGGTTTATGAAAATAATAGCAATAACAGGAAAAGGCGGCACCGGCAAAACAGCAGTAGCCGGAATGCTGATCAGGCATATCTCAAAAAAGAATAAAACCCTTCTTGCAATAGACGCAGACCCGGACTCAAACCTTCCGGATGTGCTGGGTGTAAAAGTTGAAAAAACCATAGGCGATATGCGTGAATTCATGCTGCAGGAGCGTGATAAGCTGCCTCCTGATACAAACAAAGAGAGCCTGCTTGAATCAAAGGTTTATGAAGTCCTCTGTGAGATGCCGCGTTATGACCTTCTCGTTATGGGGCGTCCTGAGGGTTCGGGATGTTATTGCTTTGCAAATAATCTTCTTCGCGGTATAATGGATAAGATCCTTAAGAATTATGATGTCACGATTATCGATACTGCGGCAGGGCTTGAACACCTCTCTCGCAGGATCATCCGCGATGTGGATGAACTTCTTGTAGTCACTGACGGCTCACGCCGCGGTCTTCAGACAGCGCAACGTATACGGGAGCTTGCAAAATCACTTGACCTGAAGGTAAAACAAATGCATGTGATAGCGAACAAGGTTACACCGCAAAACCAGGCGCAGATAGAGGAATATGCACGTGAATTAAAGATGGACCTTGTGGGGATTGTGCCTTTTGATGAGGTGCTTGCGAAATTTGATCTTGAGGGAAGGCCGCTTGCCGAATTGCCAGAGGATTCTGCGGCTTTTAAAGCAGTGGGCGAGATAGTTAAGAAGATGGGGCTATAAACTGACATTCCAGAAAATAATAAGAATACTTAACCTTAACTCGATATGATATCCGGAGAACTCTATGCTCTAGCAGCTGCATTTTGCTGGTCAGTAGCTGCTGTGTTCTATAAAAAAGGCATCGGAGCAGGGGCAATACCTGCTGTTCTGATACGCACTTTTTTTGCAATGCTTTTCCTGTTAATACTTTTCATAATTATCAGGGGCGGACATTTTGAGTTTACACTGATGGGATTTATATTCCTGAACCTCGGAGGTCTTTTCAGGCTGATCCTGGGAGGCGCAGCATACATGAAAGGACTTGAGAATATATCAATTTCCAGGTTCATTCCGATCCTGTTCACATTTCCACTGTTAACGATCCTTTTAAGCGCGCTTCTCCTGAAAGAAAAAATCCGACCCGAAGTTGTTACCGGCACTGTTTTGATTGTTGTCGGGATATGGATACTCAGCAGGGGCAAAAGCACAGGGGGTGAGAAAAACATCAGACTTGGGGTTTCAGCAGCCGTTCTTGCGGCATTTTTATATGCTTTTTCCATAGTTGCTACAAAGACCGGTTTAAAAGATGTTGATCCGTTCCAGTCCGCGCTTATCAGTATGCCTGTGCCATTGTTGTTATTATACCTATATTATTCGATGAATGAAGGCACAAAGAAAATATTTGAATTCAAGAAAGAAGCATATATTTTGCTCGGGCTTGGCGGGATTGTGGGCATGGGTTTTGGCAGTTACTTTTTCTTTGTGAGCCTTACTCAGATCGGCGCGGCAAAAGCCACAGGTCTTGCGGCAATAACCCCTGTTCTCTCAAGCCTTATTGCACTTGTTACATTAAAAGAAAAGTTAAATGTGGCGCTGCTGCTCGGAACAGCAGCTACGATAGCAGGAATATGGATAATATGAAAAAATTCAATCTGGAAAAAGTCCATCCCCTGCAAATATCTTCTTTGCTTCATCAAGCGTCAGGTCAGATGGCGGTATGATGCAATCACTTGGTTTGATTACATCATCCGGTATCTTTTTCCCATTCCTTTTGACATAATCTGAAAGTTTCTTGAACTCGGTCTTAAACACCTTCTCGTCCTCATTTTTAACTATTTTCACAATGTTATTATCGATCTTATTGACCTCATCCACATGCTTCTTTTCAAGTTCGTACTGGCCTTCTCCCATTAATCTTACGATCATTTTCCCATCTCCTTCTTAAGCGCTTCAAGCTGCGTGTCAACATCACCTTTTGACTTTATCTTTGAAAGCTCGCGGTCAATATCATCCTGTGAGCCGCCGGTCACATCTTCAAGCGTTCCTGCTTCCACAAGTTCATCAAGAGCATAGGCGCGTGCTTTCATATTCTCAGTCTTGTCTTTCGCGCGCTGGACTGCCATCCCTACGTCACTCATCTCTTCACTGATACCGCTCACGGATTCGGTAATCTTGACCTGGGCTTCAGCCGCGCTATATTGTGCTTTTATTGTTTCCTTTGTGGAGCGGAATGATTCTATCTTTGCAGACAGGCGCTTCTCTGTTGCAACGAGTTTATCCTGCTGGTTCTTGATATCCGCTATCTGGGAAGTCAGACTTGCAATTTCTGCCTGTGATGTGCTCTTTCTCTCAAGCGCTATCCTGGCAAGGTCTTCGCGTCCTGCTGTTACAGCTTCGCGCGCCTGGTCATCCAGTTTCTTGATATTCTCTTCCAGTTTTATCTTCTGGAGTTCAAGCCTCTTCTTTGAGGTTGTTACCTCAGCCACACCGCGCTTAACGTTCTGTAAGAGTTCAACCTGCTTTTCATAAGAATAATCGAGAGTCTCTCTTGGATCTTCGAATTTTCCTAATATCTTATTGATCTTAGCTTTTATTATTGTACTTGTTCTATCTATTAGCCCCATGATTTTTACCTCCTCTTTTTAATTATTTCTTTGCCCTAAATACTTTATTCTTCAATAAAATGATATCCACATGGTTCATGCGCTTTTTCCCATTTAGCCCTTGGATATTTCCTGCATTGCGGGGGTCTTAAACTGTGGATAGTACACATGGATTTATTAGATCCATGATTTTCAAATTTCAGGAATGGACATTTAAATACAAACTTACAGCATTCTCCACACCTTTTACATTCCCCGGCGCGGGTCTTTTTCACTGGAAGAAGAAGGCTCGTAGCAGCTCTTATGATTTTTCCAGATACCCTCTTCATCGATTTGTTTTATTCCCTCAAACTATATAAATATTTTCGTTTTCCTTAGATAACCCGTTTCAGGTTTCATAATCCTTATCACATATTAAAGATATCATATCTGCCATGGCGTTCCCCTCTAATAGATCAGTAGTGGCATCGATCGGTAAAGATCCTATAAATACATCGATCAGAGCAAAAGAGCTTGGCGCTGATATACTGGAGCTACGGATAGATCTGATCAATGAAGAACCTCATAGAATAAGAATACTAAAGGAGCTTAAAGAACTCGGACTGCCAGTTATTATCACCAATCGAATGAAGAAAGAAGGCGGTGCATGGTCAGGAAGCGAAGAAGAGCGCATCCATGAATTGATGTCTTTAATTCCGTATGCGGATGCCGTTGATGTTGAACTATGTGCAGAAAAAAAGGATTTAGTAATCGATGAAGCAAGACGAGCCGGAAAAAAAGTTATAATTTCCACTCATAATTTCCAAAATACACCGGATAGTGAGGTCATGGCAGGTTTTATCTGTGAATCGTTCGAAAAAGGCGCAGACATTGCCAAGCTTGCAGTAATGCCTCATTCACTCGATGATGTATTGCGTTTGCTTGATGTCACATTGCATTCATCCGGACAGGTATGCGCGATCGCCATGGGTGAAATCGGAAAGCATTCCCGTGTCATGGCGCCTCTATACGGTTCTGTGATGACATACGGATATGTTGATATTCCAGTAGCTCCGGGACAGTTAAGGGTGGACGAACTGAAAAACATGCTGAAAATTCTCTCTATTCATCCATAGATTTATTATGAATATACTTTTGCGTGTAATTGTAAAGATTATAATAAGTATTATATGAAATTTTAAATAAATATGAACTGGAAAAGATAAGAGAGAATTCTTTTTCATAATGGCATCCAAATCTATCTTTGACTTTGTAATGAACATCATCCGGATAGGGAGGTGTTCTTCCAAAACATACTCTGTTATATCCCATTTCTGACGCTCTTTTTATGCAATCCCAATATAAATACAATGTCGGATGATATCTGGCTGGTAAATTTCTATTAAGCGATAAATACCTTAAATACATTGTCTTTTTAGAACCGTATAAAAAAGCTAATTGTCCTCCCGCAACGATTTCATTTTTGCATAAAAGAGTAAGTTTCATTTCTTCTGATGAGTATGTATTTAATAAATCTTCAAAATGAGAAAATAAGTAAGGATTGGCTTTTTTGAATTCGATATTTTTCTTATAATACTCATAGAATTTTTTGATATCTTCTATTGAATTTATTTCTTTAATTATAAATCCATCATTATCGAATCTTTTTATATATTTCCTATGTGTCTTGGTCAACTTTTCTTTCCAGATCTTGTCCGGACTATACTCTTCTAAATTAAGAGTCATATCCCCACCTATTGGATATGGAAGAGGGTTATATTTGCTGAAATGCTCCTTTGTTAATTCACTTAAAGTAGTGATAAGAATAAAGAATAACTTATTTTCTTTGGCAATCTCTTTACATTTTTCCAATATGTGATATGCTATTAATGGATCGTTTTTATCAGTTATTATTATGTGATTATAATCTGAGTTGGGTAGTGATATCAAGCCCCTGATTCTACTAATAGTACCTTCATAGAACGGACAAAGGGCAACTGGTTCGTCATTTCGATATAAAAGAAAACAATGCGTTTTGAAGTCATACGATTGCTCTAAGATTTGTTTCCATTGCAGGGTGTGGAAAAAACTTCCATCTTCTCTTTCTTCACATAATCTTTTCCAGTCCGTTGAATTAATATCATTCAATTCTTCAATATAATAATTCATTGATAACTCACATATAATTTTTTATGCTTATTTATATATCTCAACAAATTACATTTTAAACTGATTTTTGTATTTATATCTATTCACTCCTCTATTCATATCCATAAAATATAACCATTATTGTTGGTACATTAATAAATAGATTTGTTTGAGCAGTACCTCAAACCAAATACTTTTATTTCCTACAGAAAAGTATATGTTTGAGCATATCCAAATGTTAAAATTGCAGTTGGGAATTTCAGAAGGGTGTTATTATAAAGAATTCATGAATAAATTAATATTTTGTCAAATTGTGTATGTATTCTTACTCGCATCAACGATAGGGATAACTATAATCTTTTTCTGTGCAATCAAATGGTATGGTGGGATAATTGATATTAATGCACTTCATAATCAATCTGGATGGATGTATGGGGAAGGCTGGTTTGAAACAATAATGTTTGCAATATTTTCAGTTCTTGGTATTGTCAGATTAATATATATGAAGCATCATAAATACTAAACACTATCTTCAGACAAGTCATATTACCCGGATCAGGTTTTCACGTCCCTTCTTGATCTTCTGGATAATATTCTTACCATGCAATTCATTCAATGCTGAGCTGACAGTTGATTTCGGAAGATTGAGCTGTCTTCCTATCTCGGATTGGTAAAGTGTTCCCCCGCTTTCTTTAAGTATTTTCATTATCCTGTCTTCCACATCCAACATTTCAATTTCGGGGATCTGGATGTTAGTTTCATGTATTTCCGGAGATGTCTTTTCTTCTGCTTCTTTTTTACGCTTTACAAAAAACATGCCGCCAGATATAAAAAGTCCAATTATGACCAATATAACTACTATTGTCGATGTGAATGATGGCTTTGCAAGGATTATCTGTGGTTCTCCAGCATTGAAGGAACGAAGACCATACCATATCATTCCATCCCTGATCTGGTCTGGCTGGGGCATGACCTGTTCCACCGTATAATCTTGTGGATATTGGATTATAAGGGTATTATCATTTGAAAGGTATAGTCCTCCCACAAATACATCTCCCACATTGATATTTTGGCCTGTCTTTGCAAAGTTGGTCCAGGTAAAAGTATAATGAACCACGCCATACTTGCCTGTGGGAGTGGATTGTATTATCGTTTCACCATTAAAATCTCTGGCAACCATAGTCCTTGCTGTCGCCACGGCTGCTTCCTGGGCAGATCTTTGCATTAATTCCCTGAACTCAACAAGATACTTAGAGTTTATTTGTGCAGAATAATTCTCAAAGGAATCAAAGTCTTCTTTAGTAGAAAGGAGGGTGCGATATTCTACATTCCATATAGCTGAACCATTTTCTTTGATATTTATCGTATATGTCACTTTGTAATTATCAGGTGCAGCGCTAACTATTGAAATAGAAATAGAAATGAGACAAAAAATTGCAATATACGGGATCTTCAGTGCCATAAGATTTCCAGATATTGAACTGATATTGTTTTTCCAATAATAATAATCTTCTTACTGTTAATCTGTCCAGAAAAAGATAGACAAAAACCTATCTTTTCGTTCCTTTTTATGATACTGTCTCTGGGAGACCATTTCAGTCTTCTCTCTTATCATTTCGTTCTTGTCTTGCATTATGATCCTCTGATTTATTATCTTTATTTTTTACGGACTTTTCTTCATCCTCAATGGTCTTTATTTCCATAACATCAACGATGTCCGCTTTTGTCAGATTTCCTTCTTTTAGATAGTGTTTTCCTTCTTTCGTTTGAACACGTTCAAGTTTCTTCCGGGTCTTTTCCTCGAACTTATCCTCAAGTTCAACACTATTATTATAGGCACTCTTTAATCCGGTGTTATTCGGATGTGATTCAAGAAGTCTCTCCAGCACATACTGGTGTTTTTCAATAATTTTCTGAGCATTGATAATTCCCGAATCATTTCCTAAGATGCCCGAAATAGATACTTCTGTCTCATTTATCTTCTCTTTATAATTCTCAAAAGCCTTGTTTGCGCCTTTATCGTTCTTTTTTTTCAATTCGGTCTTGGCCTCAGATATTCGAAGCTTTGAATGATACACTTTTTTATCAAGCTTTTTAGTTTCATTAAATGTGAAGCTTTCATCCAGTCTTTCAAATGCAAGTTTCAATCCATAAAATACATTATCGGGGCCCATTGAACCATTATATTCCTCTATATCATCAACAAGTTCATCCGGTGATACTTTCTCTACCTGGGCAGCGCCAATCATATTCATGGCGAATGCGATCAGGACCATTATTGTCACCGTTATTCTTAGACTATTCATATTTTTATACCTCGATATCTTTTTTGCTTATATTTAAATTAACGTGTTATAATATAAGCATTTTTACAGTATAAATAGAATTTTAAAGTACTTTTTAATCCATAAAAGTCCAGGAACGTTCAATAAAGCTTTATTCATCAGATCAATCAACGATAATGCTAAAGTATAGTAAGTACTAATCTATACAATAAAATAAAATTATGAAGGTACTATAAATGGAACTTAAAGTCCAATCACTTCAGATCAAAGCAGGTAAGTATAAAGTGGTCATCAATTCACAGGATGCAAAAGAAATCGGCGTCCGGGGTGGTGACCGTGTCCAGTTAAAAAATCACGGTTATCTGACTGCCATAGTTGAAACAGGCGACATGATCCCGAAAGGTACTGTGGGAGTATACCAGGAATGCTGTGAAAAACTCGGACAGGTGTGTCCTCTTACGATTGATCTGATCCCGGCATCAAGACCGGATTCAGTAGGTTTCATAAAGAAAATGATGGATCACCAGAAGTTGACGCAGGAAGAGGTACACCATATAATCCAGGACATTGTCAGGGAGAATCTTACAGAGATAGAAATGTCTGCATTTGTTACAAGTTCCTATATACACGGGATGACCAATGATGAAATAGAATGGATGACAAGAGCTATGATAGATACTGGCGAAAAAATTGAATTCGATACTCATCCCATCATGGATAAACACAGTATAGGGGGAGTTCCGGGTAATAAGATATCCCTGCTTGTGGTCCCGATTATTGCCGCAAACGGTCTGCTCATACCCAAGACCAGCTCACGAGCGATAACAGGCGCTGCAGGAACGGCTGACCTGATGGAAGTACTTGCGCCCGTGGAATTCACAGCAGATGAGATAAAGACCATGACTGAAAAAGTTGGAGGTGTGATTGTATGGGGAGGAGCTACAAATATAGCTCCGGCTGATGATAAGCTCATACGCGCCGAATATCCCCTCTCAATAGACCCGCGCTCCCAGCTTCTTGCTTCAATAATGGCTAAAAAAGGTGCAGTCGGTGCGGATTGCGTTGTTATCGATATCCCTGTTGGTAGCGGAACAAAAATTCACTCAATGGAAGAAGGGAAAAAACTTGCACGGGATCTGATCGACCTTGGGGAGCGTCTGGGAATGAGCGTGGAATGTGCCATGACATACGGTGCATCACCGGTTGGAAGAACCATTGGTCCGGCAATTGAAGTAAGAGAAGCTTTGAAAGTATTGGAAACTATGCAGGGTCCGAACAGCCTTATTGAAAAGAGTACCGGGCTTGCTGGCATTCTTCTTGAAATGGGAGGTGTGGCGACAAGAGGCCGGGGAAAGGAGATGGCCATGGAGACTCTGCGCTCGGGGAAAGCATTTGAAAAACTCAAACAGATCATTGAAGTCCAGGGCGGAAATCCGAATATCGTTCATACTGATATTAAACCCGGGGAGCACAGAGGAGAACTTATGTCCCCTGCTGATGGTTATGTCATTGAGTTCGATAACAAGCGTATTGTGGAGCTTGCAAGGATCGCGGGCGCCCCCGCTGATAATGGTGCAGGTGTCTGGATACACAGGAAAAAGGGTGAAATGGTCAAGAAAGGTGAGCCACTGATAACGATTTTTGCGGATAAGAGCTGGAAATTAACAAATGCATTAAAAACCGCAGAAAAGGATTATCCGATAATAGTTGAAGGTATGCTTCTTGAAAGGGTACAGACCTACAAGGTATTTTAAAGAAGGTTCATGAAAAAGAGATGAAAAATACTACCATTATTATTGCTGTAATATTGGCAATGATCATGCTCTCAGGTTGTATCGACAGACACGTAAGTGTAAATGATCCTTCCGGGGATAATGAGCAACCTGCCAATACTATTTACAATCCTCAATACGATAAAATCCAGACGCCTATACCCACACTTACTCCAACTCCTGGAATATCTGAAAATCTCCTGATAGATAATATTTCGCGTGATCTTAAGGGTTTTAATGAAAAGGGCTGGGATAAGCTTTATGAAACAAACGAATTTGACTGCTCAAGGATGACCACATTCATGTGGGACTATATAAGGACAAAATACAAGATCCCATCGAAAATAATCGTTGCACCAGACAGGGAACATGCATGGCTGGCGGTCCGTGTCAAGGATTCAGGAGGTACCGACAGGTACCTGAATTGGACAGTAAATGGCGTCGACTATTATTTCATAGAATCCACAGTACCCCAGGTTGTAACATTTGAAAAGGATGTTTATTTCGGCGGTAATTGGTACGGCACAACCAGTGATTTTTATACTACCCGGATTTATATGGCTGACGACCCTTCGCAAGCGAATGATCTTACTGGAGGATGGAGCACTGAATTCAGGCTAACCAAACCTGATATTGATAAACTTAGCACGTTTGAATAACAAACAATATTTCCATAAATTATATCCCTTATTAAAATCAATTCACCACTCATGGTTACAGTTATGGAGCTATACCAGCTCTTACCAAGAACCAACTGCAAGAAATGTGGGGAATCCACCTGCATGGCGTTTGCAGTTGCAATGCTAGGAAGAAAAAAAAACGTGGCAGAATGTACACCTCTTCTTGAAGCAAATTTCAAAAAGCAAAAAGAGAAACTTGAATCGCTACTTTTACCAGTTGCCGGAGCTGAGGAAACAGGAATGATTGTGCATCCTGAATTATGCACCGGTTGCGGAAATTGTGTTGTGGCATGTCCTGTTGACGTGGCAAATGACCCGCATGGGGCAGGTATGGGCTGTGCTCCTACAAATGATAAGGTGATCTTCAAAGTAGTTGATGGAAAAGTACTGGCTTCAAATATCAAAGAATGCCGACGCTTTGGGAAAAATAAGGTTTTGTGTTATGCATGCATAGACCCGTGCCCAACCGGCGCAATAGAGTTTGTATAGTCTGTATAGGAGGTTTTTATGGTTACATGTACAGGATGCGCGCTGTTATGTGATGACATTGAAGTAATTGTTGAGAATAACAGGATAAAAGAGATAAAGAACGCATGCAGACGCGGCGCTGCAAGAATGAAAGGCTGTTCAAACAGGCTTGTCCCTTGCGTAGATCAAAAACCCACCGATATTGAGAGTTCCATACAGAAAGCCGCGCAAATCATCCGTAATTCAAAAGCGCCTATGCTTTTTGGATTGGATAACTCAACATGTGAAGCTCAGGTAAAAGGAATTCATTTTGCCAAAAAAATAAATGGAATTTTGGATGATACCTCCTCATTTTGCCAGGGAATTCTTATCGAAAGGGTCCTTGCGCAAAAGTTCAGGACATGTTCGCTTGATGATATAAGGAACAAAGCCGATGTGCTTGTTTATTGGGGATCTGATGCTCAGGACTCACAGCCCCGCCATCTTTCGAGGTTCTCATATTTCCCGCGGGGAGAATTACGACAGCGCGGGTATGAGGAAGACAGGATGGCAATAGCCATAGATGTAAGGGAATCAAATACAGCAAAGATCTGCAAAGGACATTTTTACAGGATACCCCCAAAAGGAGACCGGGAATTTATCCTGGCATTGATTGATGCGCTATATGGAAAAGTGCCGGCGTATGACACGAAAAAAATGCTTGAGCTTGCAGGCATTTTGAAAAAAGCCGAATTCGGGGCGATTTTTGTGGGTATCGGACTTACATATTCAATAAAAGATGATTTTGACGTATTGACCGCACTTGCACAAAAACTGCCGAATTTTAATATAATGCCTATGGTTGGCCATTATAATATGCGTGGCTTTAATGAAACTATGTTTAAAGAGACAGGTTTTGTTAATAAAGTAAAGTTTAATGGAAAAGCAGTCCACGATATCAAATATTCAATTATGGAGTCACTCAATGAAAAAACAGCGGATGCAATCGTTGTTGTGGGTTCTGATCCTGTTTCAAGTCTTCCTGGCCCTGTACTTTCACGACTTGCATCAATACCGGTGATTTGTATCGATCCCTGCGTAACCATGACATCAAAAATTGCCACAGTAACAATCCCTTGCGCCGTATCAGGGCTGGAATCGGCAGGGACAGCAGTAAGGATGGATGGAAAAGTAATTGGATTATCAAAGATCATCGAAAGTGAATATTTGACTGATGAAGAGATCATGGAACGATTGGTGGAGGCGGTTTAATGGATATGGATTTTGGAAAATTCCTTAAAAGCCCGGAATATGATATCAAGATCATCACATATCGCGATATCTTCCACGCTGAAGCTCTTGAGAGCGACAGGTTTGGGGAGGAATACAAAAAGCTTTCTGCTGCAATATCTATGAGTAAGACCGATATGCAAAAAATGGGTATAAAGTCCGGGGACAGGGTGAAAATATCCAATAATTTTGCAAGCATTGTGGTTCAAACAAATGAGTCTAAAAGAGATGAGCCTGGTGGATTAGCTTTCATGGTTAACAGCCCATGGTCAAACTCGCTTGTATCAGGTGAAACCCGGGGAAAAGGCATCCCGGAGTTCAAAAATATTGACGCAAAGATATCACTTTCTAAAGAAGAAATTACAACTCTTGATAAACTGATGAAGGCATTTATTAAGAATCCTATTTAGGGATGATCTTATCTGAGGGCAATTCCTTTATCCTCAGGAGGTAAAAAAAAGCTCCCAGAGTTAACAACAGGTACAGGGTTTCAAGTAATTCGTCAAAAACCGTTTCGCGCCCGTCCGTCAATCCATATTTGATAAATTCCTTTACCGAGAAGACCATTATGCCTGTGGACAGCAATATAAGAGGTATCCTGAATTTATCTCTACTTTGCAACTGCCTCCTGAAATCTCTTAGCAGAACAAGCGTGATCAAAAGAATTGACAGTCCAAGTGTTGCATTCATGAGTTCTAAGAATCTTGTATCCACCATTATACACCACTTAACATATATCACCTTATTATTTTCAAATATTTAATCGTGATGTCGTGTATGCTTTATCACAGATAAACATTTCCAGAGTAAAATTCAGCCGCAAGATAGAGGAATGTGTTTATACTTTCCTATTTGTTAAAAAAAAAAGAAAACAAGTCAGTAATATGCGCAAAGCATATTACTGACTTGTTTCGTATCTCTTCAAGATATTTATAACCTGGTTCAACAGGTTCTTTGAATCCGAAAGGTGCTTTGCTCCGATATCTGCAGCCTTATCAAGATTTGAATCAAGGGTTGACAGGTTTTCCTGTAACAGATATATCAGGTAAACCATTACGCTCCAGTACACTGCAAGTGCAAGGAATGCAAAAATACCTATATAAATAAGTTGATCATAGATTTTTGCTGTGGATTGACCCAATGGTGCTAATATATCAATAGCACTTTTGAAATTCCACAGTATTACTATTCCAAATATTAAGGGGACTATTGTCGCCAGAACTAAACTTTGTTTACTCAGCCTCATATTGTACCTCCGATTATGCTTTTTATGTTATCTTTCTATATAAATATATCTTAACTGCAAGCTTAACCGAAAATCATTCCCATCCCACTGGCGGCATTCTCTTCCTCAGCTATGAAAGCGGCTGTGACTATTTTCAATTCTTCTCCAATGAGTTTTTTAAGTCCGATTCCCTCAAATTTCTTTTCTGCACGGTCGATATCTTCTGAATTTGCCTTTATATACAGAAAATATCCCTTGCGCTGGGAACCCAGAAGGCTGCATTCCCTTACCGTGTACCCCAGGCGCTTAAAAAAATCATCCTCTAATATTTTTGAAATATCTTTACTGACATCCTCTTCATAGAAATATACAGACTCCATAATTCATCCTCAAATACCTGAATGGTGATAAATGGTGATAAATTGTTCTAACAATTAATTGTTCTGCGATGGTTTTTTATCTTATATTATCCTATAACTCGTATCCCATTGGTCAGAAGGAGTCTTTATGCAGATTGAATTTGCGCCTCATGTTGAAGAAATAAAAAGGGCGCTTGATAACGAAATAGAAGACAGCGATATAATTGCGGATTTAAAAAAACTGCTCGAATACAGGGTACCATTAAATGAAGCAAAACGAAGCCTGATAAAAAAATATGGTGGATCTGAAAAAAGTACTGTCAGGAAACTAAAAGATATCCAGATAGGAGAACACAATATCGAGATAACCGGACAGGTCGTTGAAGTAACCAGGAAAACTGTCACTATTAAAAATTCTGAAAAAATCCTTTTTTCCGGGGTTATCTGCGATGAAACATCATCAAGAAGTTTCACAGCCTGGTCTGATTTTAACCTTAATCCGGGTGATGTGATTTCAGTCACACAGGCTTATGTCAGGAACTGGCAGGAACGGCCTGAAGTAAATTTTGGCCCCAGATCGAAAGTCACAAAGCTTACCACCAAAATCCAGGTTATGAAGGACTGCGAGCTTAAAAAACTTGCAGAGCTAAGGGATGGGGATATTAATGTTCATACACAATTCACTATCCTCAATATTGATATCCATGAAATCAATACAAAGGATGGCTCAAAAAAGATACTTGGCGCAATTGCGGCAGATGAGGATACAAAACTCCCGCTTACAGCCTGGATATTGTCGCCAGGACTTGAAGTGGGCAATTCAATTGATGTAAAAAACGCTTATGTAAGGTCATTCCGGGGTGTTCCCACCTTGAATATCAATGAATCAACCATTGTAACAAAGCTTGGAAATAAGATTGAATACATGGAAAAACAAGGAATAAAGATCGGGGATTTGATCATGAAAGACGGGGCTTATGATATAGTGGTCGAAGGTAATATACTTTCCATCAGGCCTGGTTCGGGATTGATAGCCAGATGCCCCGAATGTTCGCGCGTGATACAGAAAGGCATGTGCAGGGTACACGAAAAAGTCGATGAGAAGAGCGATATGCGTATCAAAGCCATAATTGATGATGGAACTGGTGCACTCACGCTGGTTCTTGATTCCAGGCTTACTCAGAAGATATGTGGACTTAACATCGAAGAAGCTCAAAAGATCGCAAAAATAAATATGTCCCAGAAAGCAGTGGAAGATGATATTAAAAGGAAAATTGTGGGGAAAAGGTTCGCTGCAAGAGGAAATATGTCTAAAGGTGAATTCGGGATCACACTCGTAGCAAGCGATGCTTGGGAACCTGCTGAAACGATACAGGAACAAGCACAAAAGCTCATCGGGAGGATCACAGGTTAAAATGGAAAAAACAGAAAAAATAATGGACAGAGAAATAGCGTGGCGCATTTTCGCACATGAATTCAACATGTCAAACCTGTATGTCAGTGAAGGCGATGAACGGGCTCCGAATTATATAATTACGCCAACTGGTGTTAGATGCAACCGGCTCTTTATTATCGGGGTTGTCACTGAGGTTGAAAATATCGGCAAGGATAATAACCTCTGGCGCGCGCGCATAGCCGATCCTACAGGGGTATTTACTGTATACGCCAGCCAGTACCAGCCAGAGGCCGCCATATTTTTGTCTGACTTGCATGTTCCCGCTTATGTTGCACTTGTAGGCAAAGCCAGGAAATATGAACCTGAAGACGGCACCGTTTATTTATCTGTGCGGCCTGAAGAAATAAATGCTTCTGATGAAAAGCAAAGGGACAGGTGGGTTCTGGAAACAGTAGAAAGAACACTGGAGCGCATCAACATTATCGAAGACGCTTTAAAGTCGGGATCTTCGGGAAATGAATTGCAGGAATTCCTTTCTAAGAAAGTGACGAACATCGCACTTCTCAATGGCGTGATGCTTGCGATCAAGCATTATAAAAACCTGGATAAAACCATACTGGAACTTAAAAAAATGCTTATTCATGCAGTTGATACGGTTGCATCTGATAACGGGATCATAAAGCTGCCCCAAAAACCCGAAATAATAAAAGAACAGGATATCCCCAAAAATATAGATGAATTTATTGAAGAGATACAAATTCCTGCCAAATCCGATACCAAAGAAGAACCACCTGAATTGAAGCTAAAAGAGATACTTGCAACCATAATCGATGAACTTGATACCGGGAAAGGCACGTCCTTTTTGAAAGTCGTTGAAGCTGCCGGGAAAGCAGGGATAAATGCAGAAAGTGTGGAATTATCCTTAAAAGAGCTTATGGATGAAGGAAGATGCTACGAGCCAAAGATCGGGGTGCTGAGGAAGGTCTGATACCTATTTTTTAGTCTATGCTATCTCTCTTGAGGTATCCATTATAATTCCGCCCTCTATTTTGAATTTAAGCACATTTCCATGTATAGGGCGGTTTCTTGCTTTTGGTATGGTCAATTCAGTACTTGTTTTATCTGCTTTTTTTATAAGTGAAATATCAAATACCGCATCGCAGATATTTATTACTTCATTTTCAATAAAAGAACGGTTCTCGTCTTTGATCCCATAAAGGAATCCGAGCCCTTCTGTTCGTTTCACAGTATCATAAAGTTTATCTATAATTTCCCTGGTTTTGTTCCTTTTTATATCAAGATGCTGAAAAAATGTTATAGTATCAACAATAAGATTTATTTCCTTAGCTTCGATAATTTCAAGCTGTTTAATAAAAAAATCCATGATCCTGTAATCCCTGAGCTCCCCCCTGTCCAGCAATTTGCTTACATTTTCGTGATATTTCTCATGTATATTTATGAATTTTATACCAGATACATCAAACCCGAATTGTTTTAAATCATTTAATATATATTCAGGTCTACGTTCAGTATTTACATAATAGCTTGGTCTTTGCTGGATGAACTGGTATAAGAAAATCTCTCCCATAGTCATAGAATCCCCCGTAAGATATACTAAAGAACCTGGAAGCAAGCCGCCGTCCAGTTCTTTATCGAGAGTTGGAAGCCCTGTAGGTAATAATTTATTTGTCATTGATGTTACCAGTTTATTTCTGTAAAAATTCTATACCTTTGGAAGTAATTTCAAATCTGATGGGAGCTAAGGAAATTTTGGTATTCCGTATCTTCAGGATTTCAAACAGGCGTTCTCTTGCTCCTGTAAAGGGATTATCCTTGATAGAAGTCCGGAGAACGCCATAAACAGAATACGAAGCAATGCTTTCTGTACGGTTGTCTGCTGACAGGTCCATTATCAGTAAGGCTGTTATATTTCTTTTCGTTAATCCCGCAACCAATGAGTCGATCTGTGCCCTGAATTCGTTTGCAGACATATTAAGTGTAAAAACACCTATATTGTCAATCAAAACACTCTCGACATCTTTGGGTATTCGTTCCAATAAACCGATAATATTGGATTGCAGTTTATCCGTATCTGTTATTTCGTAAGCTAATAATTCTTTAGCATACACTGTTCGTTCTTCATAGACTTTATCTATTGCCAGTAAACCATTTTTGTTGAATTCCACAAGATCCATACCAACCGATTCTGACTGGGCAATGATATCTCCTGGCAATTCCTCGCTAGCGATTATAAGGGATTTTCGCCCTTCTGTGCAGGCTTTATGAATAAAACTCAAGCCCAGTATGGTTTTGCCCGACCCTGTCATCCCGATAATTAACATAGTGCGGCCTTTAGGATAGCCTCCACCTATCATTTCATCAAGCCCTGTAATTCCAGTATGTATTCGTTCCATAATCATTATACTTATATTAAGTTTGATTGTTAATAAATTCAATCCCTGAATTGCAGGTCAGGCTCTCATAAATAATTCTACCAGGCAACAATCATCGCCTCCAGCTATGGTTTTTTTAATATTTACATTGATGTCTTTATATATATGAACACCGATCCTGGCAAAGATCGCTTTTGTCATCATGCAAAGTACCGGATTTAATCCATTTTCTCCCCATGGACATTTATTATTTGTTATAACGTATCCTTTTTCACTTACTTCTTTTACTGAAAAGTTCCCACCCATTTTATTCAAAATACTGCAAGTGATATTTGCTGTTTGTGTGCTTTCTTTGGGGATCTCATGAATATATTTTTCCCAGATAATATCTTCTACCTGTTCACTCATAAGGGTCATTACTTCAGTCATTTTTCCAGGGGGAATACTCCGTAGAATAAGAGGAAGTATGTCTGTCATAATAGTTTTAAAATCATTTTGGGCCTCAATTTGTTCCTTGGCCCTGATAAGTTCATCATGATAATTCTTTATCTTCAGAAGTGATTTTACGCGAGTACGGAGCTCCAGAATGTTAACCGGTTTAGAAAGAAAGTCGTCGGCTCCAGATTCTATAGCCTTTATCTTTTCTTCTATTTCAGACAATGCTGTGACCATTATTACTGGAATGAACCTTGTAGAATCCTGTTGTTTTATTTTCTCACAAACTTCATATCCATTGACCTGGGGCATCTTAATATCCAGGAGAATAATATCGGGTTTATCAGATATCACTTTTTCAAGCGCTTCTTTTCCACTGTATGCCGGTATTAAGTCATAATGATTTTCAAGATAGCCAAAAATAAGCTCTACATTTGCAGGTTCATCATCAACCACAAGGACTTTTGCCCTATTATCTTGATTTACCATTTAATACCTCCTAAAAAAAATCACGTATAATTCCATATCAGGATTGTTTATATTTCTGCATTTTTTTAATGAAACCGAGTACATCAATTGGTTTTGCTATATAATCATCAAACCCTGCTGCCAGGAATTTTTCCCGGTCTCCTTTCATAGCAAAAGCAGTCAAAGCGATATTTGGTACATTACTATATCCAGGCTTGCCTTTTATGATCTTTATGGCAGATATGCCATCCATCCCAGGGAGCTCTATATCCATCAGGATCAGATCATAGTGTTCATGTTCATTTTCAACCATTCTTATTGCTTCTTCCCCATTAATTGCCCCGGATACGAGAAATCCTGATGATTTGAGGATCTCAATGACAAGTTCCATATTTAGAGGATTATCTTCTACAATGAGTACATTCATTTGCGCCATTTAATTCCCAACCTTCTTTTTTACTGTTAGCGGTAATTGAAAAATAAAAGTACTCCCTTGTCCGTATTTACTCTGTGCCCATATCCTGCCTCCGTGTAATTCCACAAGTTGCTTTGAAATAGCAAGACCAAGACCTGTACCACCATATTTCCTGGAAGTGCCGGAATCGATCTGCTGGAACTTATTGAAGAGTTTGTCCAGATCTTCTTTCCTGATACCAATACCAGTGTCCGATACTGAAATTTGCGCCATTTCACCATATTTCCTTGTGGTTATGACTATAGTCCCGCCATCAGCCTTGCTGAATTTGACTGCATTGCTTAGCAGATTGAAAAGTATCTGTTTAAAATTCTGTTTATCAGCTTCAATGAATTCGATCCGGGGATCAAATTCTTTCTTTAAGGCAATATTATGTTTTGCAGCCGTAGCTTTTATAAGTTCCGTAGTATCATTTATTATTGGGGATAAAGAAATCTTTTCAACATTCAAATCTATCTTCCCCGCTTCTATCTTGCTCAGATCAAGAATATCGTTGATCAGGTCAAGAAGATGTTTACTGCTCTTGATTATATTATCAATATAATGTTCCTGTTTCTCGTTTAGATCCCCCATCATTTTTTGTTTCAACAGGTCGGAAAAGCCAATTATGGAATTCAAAGGTGTGCGAAGTTCATGGCTCATCGTTGACAGGAATTCGGATTTTATCTGGTTTGCACGCTCAGCTTCTTCCTTTGATACTTTTAGTGATTCTTCAGCTATCATTAATTTTTTATATGGTAATTCTATATACGATTGATGAAGGGCAAGATATGCAAAATAGAAACCTGCGCCTTTTAATAAGATCCCTGGAAATTCTAATGTATTCATTATAAGGTAGCTAAATACTATGATATTAAATCCATAAATGAGATTAATAATATCCTGGTCTTTATTTAGTTGAAGTCTTTTTGCATACAGGTAACTTGCATATAACGTTATTAATATGCTTAACAGGACCAATGATACCCTTAATTCAGATGGTCCGCCTTCGGAATAATATATTTTCGGATATTCATTTAACAGGAACCTTATATAATATATTGTTATAAATGGCAATGTTGATAAGATAACTGCCGAAATAAGAAGAATATTCCTGTTGAGCAACCTGAGAGTATCCTTGAACAGGTATGCGCTTATCAGGAATAATGGCGCGATAATTACCTGGACAACATCACTGAAAATCCTTGCTTTCTGGATTGAGTTCGGAGTAAAAAAATCAGGCATGAAAGGATAAGAAAGTATATGAAATAGTTCAAAAATCCCTATTATTAAAAAAGTGGCTCCCATGAAAAGCGTATGATCATCCTGGTTCTGGCTGTATGCAAACCATGTCATAGCAAAAATGGATAAGGATACAAAAACAAAGAAGAACTCGATTAAAAGATCAAGAGGACTGAACATCCCATGGATATATTGGCTATTTCCAATTAGATATCCAATAGACAAAACTATTACTATTATCAATATTAACTTCAGGAGGTGTTTCAAAGCCCCTCTTATGTTAATTCCCGGATTATTCATATCAAATCGCATGATCAAATGTATTCAAGTAAGCCTGATATTTTAAACAACACTTTGAATGAACAATATATTAACTAAAGGTGTGAGAAAGGTGTCACACTTTTAATTCTGGAAATACCATAATCTTTATATCGGATTATGGTTATGTATAGTTTTGTCAAAACATAACTAAAATTGGAGGTCACATGACAACAAGCCTGAATTTCTTTAAACAATATCACAGTACTGTGATAAAAGCACTTGGCGAGGATGCCAAAAAAGTAAATGCAAAAGTGGGTTCAATATTTGCCGATAACTGGGCTGATAAGGCAGGAGACATAAAAAACCAAGGTGAATTTGCAAAGAGTTTTGAGAATTATCTCAAGAAGGATCTGGAATTCGCAAAATATGTGAAAATCAACTGCGACGAAAAGAATTATACTCTTGATATCAAAGGATGTGCAATTTGTCACGGTAATGAGATACTCAGGAAGGAAGGAATGGCAACAGCATGTCCTATAGTCCAGGCAGCAAAATATGCGGCTGTTAAGAAAATCGGAAGGAACGTTATCACAAAAGGTGTTGATAAACCCGGCACAGTGGGCGAGTGTAATATCAAGTTTGAACTGGAATAAATTATAACTAAGATTAGCTTATAGTCCTAATCTTTCAAGTAAAGGGTCTTTTGTTCCGGAAATTTCAAAAGCGCGTTTTCTCCTGAGACAGGATTCGCAAGTTCCGCAAGGTTTTTCTGATCCATTGTAACATGACCATGACCATTCAAGAGGTGCTCCTATTTCAAGACCGCGCTTTACGATATCAGATTTATTCATTGATATCAAAGGGGCATAGACCGAAGTTTTTGTGAGGGTTCCCAATTCTAACATCTTATTGAAACGCTTAACAAATTCGATCGTATTATCCGGAAACGTTGCAGCTTCTTCGACATCAAAACCCGTGACAATTGTGTCATACTGATAATTCTCGGCAAGTGCCGCTCCTATTGAAAGAAAAACAACATTGCGCGCCGGCACCCATACTATTTCCGCTGATTTTTTTGTAATTTCCTTATCATCGAGTTCATGCTCTGATATTTCTGGCAAAGCGCCTCCTCCTGTCAGTGCGCCCCGGAAAGTCCTGTACCATGGAAGTTCTATGACAATGTGTCCTGCTTTATATCGCTCACAAATCGTCTTTGCAAATGAGATCTCTTTTTCTCTTGCTTTCTGGCCATAGTCAAAAGTCACACACAGGATTTCATTACTTATATCATATGCTTCTTTGAAGGCGACTGTGGAATCAAGACCAGATGAAAATAAAACTATGGATTTCATATTGAACAATTGATTCTTTAAGCAGTAAATATTTATCGTTTGGTGGTTATTAATTGCCGATGCGACCCACACTGGATGAATATTTCATGGAAATAGCAACGATTGTTGCAAAACGCTCCACATGCCTCAGGAACCAGGTAGGGGCGGTAATAGTGAAAGATAAGAGGATACTTTCCACAGGTTATAATGGCGCACCAAGGAACCTTGAACACTGTCTTGATATAGGATGTATCAGACAGCAAAACAACATTGCTTCGGGGACGCGTCATGAATTGTGCCGCGCCGTCCATGCGGAACAGAATGCCATTATCCAGGCTGCGCTTCATGGTGTCAGTATAGAGAACGCTACTGTTTATTGCACTCACCAGCCATGCATCCTATGCGCAAAGATGCTGATCAATTCAAGAATTGAAAAAGTGGTATTCGGGACTGTATATCCTGATAAGGAATCCCTGGTTTTTTTTGATAAAGCCGGTGTTAAGGTTGAGCAATTTACACTCATAACCCATGAGCAGTGAGGCTATGTTTGAAATTTTCGTAACTATTTTCGGGTTGATCCTGAAAGCTTCATGGTTGATGCTTCCGGCTTACATGGCAAATCCGACTGCTGTTGTTTTCGGAGGCGGGACGCCCGTTGATCTGGGGACGAACTGGAAAGACGGTAGAAGAATATTTGGTGACGGCAAGACCTTTCGCGGCCTTATCGGGGGGACAATTTGCGGCGTTATTACAGGTCTTATCCAGATGCAGGTCACGTCACTGCAATATCTTGGGACCTTCACTTTCATATCGATATTCATGCTTTCTTTTGGCGCTCTTCTTGGCGATATGGCAAAAAGCTTTTTTAAAAGAAGGCTTGGGTATAAACGCGGGGCAGAATTTCCCCTTGTTGACCAGCTTGATTTTGTGGCAGGCGCCTGGATCTTAACATACGCATTCGACCCTGTGTGGTTTTCAAAAAATTTCCTTGCAGCGCCATGGATAATGGTCACTGTTGTTCTTTTCACACCGCTTTTACATAGGTTGACTAATATTATCGGATATTATGCCAGATTAAAGAAGGAGCCCTGGTAATGACTTCACGGAAGATTTCACTTAATGAATCCCTTAAAGAATGCGGGGCAATTAAATTCGGGGATTTTACCCTTGCCTCGGGAAAGAAGAGCAAATATTATATCGATATTAAGAAAGCAAGCGCAACACCCCGTATCTTAAAACAGGTAGCTCATGAAATTTCCGGAAAGATAAAGCAGCACTCAATTAAAGCTGATTATATCGGATGTGTGGCTCTTGGCGGCGTCCCGATAGCCGTCGCGGTATCGCTTGAAACTGGCCTGCCTCTTATAATAATCAGGAAAGAAGCCAAGGAATACGGGACAAAGGGGCAGATTGTAGGAGATTTTATTAAAAACAGCACTGTACTCATGGTTGAAGATGTTGCAACGACAGGTGGTTCTGTTTTGAAAGCGATCAAACTCTTAAAAGATGAAGGTCTTATTATCCGGCATGTCATAGTTGTTGTTGACCGCGAGGAAGGAGCGACGGAGGCACTGGCGGATGAAGGTGTCGAGCTAATACCGCTTGTGAGGATCGGCGAGTTGCTGCATGGAAACTGACATCGATAAGATAAAGAAGATATCGAGACAAAAAGAAAAAGAGGAAGAGAATTGGAAATTCCGGTCATTTTTGAAAACGTGCGATATAGCGGATGAAAAAATAGATTCGATTGTTCATAAATTATATCGTGATATCTTCTCAGAAATAGATTGTCAAAAGTGCGCCAATTGCTGCATAGAAATGATACCAACCCTGGATTATGAAGATATTGATAAATTTTCAAAAGGTTCAGGGATTCCTGTTGCTGAATTCAAAAACAAGTATCTTATAAAAAATAAAGGATCAAACGATTACACTTTTAATAAGATGCCATGTCCTTTCCTCAAAAATAATTCGTGTTCATGCTATGCCTATCGGCCCAAAGATTGTGTGGCTTATCCTCATTTGCATAAGAATGAGTTCACTTCAAGATTGATAAATGTAATTGTAAATTGTTCAATCTGCCCTATCGTATTTAATGTTTTTGAGGGGTTGAAACAGGAGATTCGGGATTGTGATCAGGAGGAAGATGATGATTTTTATTAGAAAAATATTAGAAAAGTATGACAAACCCTAATCTTCTGCTATGCTTTTGCTTTACATTTTCCCGGACTAAACTTTGGATGATGAAGTTTGTGTTGCTGGTATCTTTGTTTGCGAAACTGGTCGTGCTTGTAATCCTCAAATTATAGTCAATTCCCTTTAGCTTGAGTCGATAGTATTCCAGCTATAAGAACCGTCATTTGGAGTACTGTATGTAGCGACTCTATTTAGCACTCCCTTTTTAAGAAGTTCTATCTTAACTACGGCGTCTACTAAATAATTGTACTTATAATTTTAGGGTACATCAAAAATGCAGGAGGTTTTGTGCCCCTAAAATCACAAGGCATGTATCAAGATGTTGGCGTAATTAAAAGATAAAGATCAGATTAATTCTGTATCTTTATCTCAATTGCATCTACTGCTAAACCCGAACCAATAGTTCCTGCCGTCCCCCCATCAGAAACCCATCCTTGCCAACCCTGGCCGTGTACATATACACGGTAATTGACATGTAAATTCGAGGGGGCACCCAGCAATTTTATTTCAATGGCTTGTAATGACTTACCTTGACCAACAGTTCCAGCCACGGCTCCATTAGAAACCCATGGCAACCAACCATCATAAGCCACATGGGCGCGATATGTTATGCCGTAACTTGTTGTTTGGATTTTTATTGCTTCCATTTGATTCCCTCCAGGCGTTCCTGCTGTTTGCCCATCCTGAACCCAATTAGCCATCCAACCTGTATATGCGAACTGAGCCTGATATTGTACGTTGGTACAACTCGATGCTGCTGTAATAGTCTCAGTAACATCATTGCTTCTTCTACCTGTAGTTTTGTCAACAGCCCAGATAGTATACGCACCCACCATGCTTCCACAATGGCTTAGATAATTGGTATTGAGATTGCCTGATGCATCAGCCACCAAACTACCAACAGGATATTCAACATTGTCAGGTTTTCTGACATGCCAGTCTATTGCTCCATTAGGCGTATATTTTGTTCCGCTGTAATAGAAGGTTGTTCCTTGGGACCCTGATGTCGGTGATACTGATAATGTAGGATCTGCTGGTGCGTTCACTGTTAAGTCTACTCTATTTGAAACCTGTCCGTTAGAATTTGTGACCTCTACACTAT
>CABMCA010000108.1 GCA_902384525.1 uncultured archaeon | reverse complement strand
CTTTTGTAGCTTTTGTCAAATTAGAAGTTAGAAGATTGAAGGAACATATTTCATGGTATGAGCAGAAAGCTGTTTTTGGTAGATACGCAGTTACTAATTACCTAAAAGCAAACGCGTAAGTCCTAAATATAAAAGAAAATATGAACCAATTTTTACAGAAATTGGCAAAGATTATGGGGAAAGCATTAATAAATTTATTAGTAACATCTCAGAGATGCTGGAAGAAGGTAAGCTTGAATTAAAATTAAGAGAACGTTTTAAAAGAGCTTTAACATGGATTGGGCGTGGTATCGAAGAAAAAGATTCGGATATCAAAATCATCTTTATATCAACAGCCTTAGAAACAATATTGACTACCTCTGACGATAGGAGGAAAGGAGAGGCATTGGCATCTCGTATGCTCTTGCTGAATACTATCGTTGGTAAGGGATTTACACATCTTGCAAATGTTCTATTTATATATGAATTGAGATCAGAAATAGTTCATGGTAGCAAACTTAGAATTACGAGTAATAAGGAGTATTTCACTCTGTTGCGTGTTACAATCGAAACATTAATTAATTCTATCGAAGTAATTCGTTGTAAGGGATTGAAAAATCATAGCAAATTTATTGCTACTTTGGACTCTTATGATAAAAGAGAACAAGTAATAAACTGGCTTAACAAACAGACTGATGTTAGGTCATCCCAGATAAAAGATTATATGGAGCTAATGTCACCGAAATGCATTTCTGCGCCTGAAAAATAAGCATACTACAGTACAATTCTATTTCAGATGGGTCATCTTTTTCCCAATTCGTATAATTTTTCTTAGAAAGCCCCTTTCAGGAGGAACATGGAAACAGCTTAGCGTACAAATGTTCGACGAATCATTCCTTGAGATGAGGGAAATCTTTCCTGTGTATTTTGATGGTCATTCTCTCAATTACACCCATAAATCAAATCCATTCGTCCGGCAACTTCCCTTCATAACAATTCACCCGCTCCTCGAATCCATTACACCAACCATGATCCCCTTTCTGCATTCCAATGTATTCATATTTGTTCTCTCGTATCCAGTTCCATAGATGTTCCCAGGCATTTCCAATGTTATCCAGATATTTGAATCGAAGAACCGCATTTAGCCCGCCCCGTATCTCCCTCATATCAATATCCCCATCAGGCTCGATGTTCCGGCTGACCGCCAGGAAAAATTCATAGCCATTCCGGGTTGTCAGTCGGATATGTGTTCCTGCCGAGCACACGAGCCCCCTTTTCAAGCAGCAACCCTTTTGGCTTAGCCCAGGCCATCATCTTCTTCCAGGCATCCTCGGAGTCTCACTCATATGTCAACTCCGGCGTTTTAGCGCCACAACTTTTATTCTTATCAGGCTATCAAAATGATTTCGAAAAATCGGAACCATAGCTTAGTAATTTATATATTGAATAGTTGCAATGAGACACAAAGGGCTTCTTGAGCTATTAAAATTAAGCCGCAGAAAGAGAGGTTTGGAAAAATGATGCTTGAGCTTGTGGAGGGAGTATGAATGAAATCAAGGTTAAGTTTAAGAATATTCTATATAAATCTAAAAGTTCAATGTTTAGAATATGAGGTGTAAAAAATGGCATTACTAAAAGAAGTGAGTATAGAAACAATAAAAAGATTGCCTGATGACTCATCGCTTGAAGATATTATGTATGAAATCGACTTCGTGGCACAGGTTTTCAAGGGACTTCAAGATGCTGAAAATGGGAAGTTGATCTCTACGGAGGAACTCCTAATAAGAGTTGACAAATGGTCAAAATAAAATGGACTGAAAAGGCAAGTGGTGATTTAGAAGCGATTTTTTGCGGTCGCATCGTGCCAGAACTTGAAAGTTATGGATTTAGGGAAATTGTATAATTATAGAATTGTTTATAGAATCATTGAACCAGACAGCAATATTGAGATTCTTGCGGTAACGCATGGCGCTCGTGAAATTAAAAAAGCATTGAGTGGCATTGGAGGATTGTAGATGGTGGGGGTGAATTACGCGAAGTTTGAGGGGCTGGTGGAGGAGATAGGAACGATTTTGATAAGAGAATTATGAAATACAATATTTATGAAAAGAGTTTAAATCAGGTAAAAAAAAAATAGTTCTCGATATCTTTAGAGGAGAGGATATCCAGATCATACTGTTCGGCTCAAGGGCAAGAGGAGATTTCAATAGATTTTCAAACGATCAATACATTACACATTTTGAGGAATATCCATTTACAGTTATATTATTATATCTCTTTTTCATAGTTATATTTTAGCCCATTGACTTCAGGCTTCTTTATCACCAGGAGTACGGGATTTGCTCTTTTATTATCTTCTGTTTTGAAAAAACCAATATTAAAATGAAATATATGTCATGAAGGTATTATAATAAAGTATAAGGAAATAAGATAATAGATATTATGAAAATTCTCACCCATGTTTGCTGTGCCCCGTGTTTCACATATCCTCATAAAAGAATGCTTGAGGAAGGACATGATGTAACAGCTTTTTTTTATAATCCCAATATTCATCCATACCAGGAATATAAAAATCGCCTGGGATCGGTAGAAAAATATGTGGAATTAAAAGGAACAAAAGTGATATACGATAATAATTACGAGATTGAAGACTATCTCCGGGGAGCACTTTTTGCAGAAGAACGATGCACATTCTGCTACACTGCCAGACTTGAACAAACCGCAAAAATGGCAAGACAACTGGAATTTGATGCTTTCACGACCACACTTCTCATTTCGCCATACCAGAAACACAATACACTCGCACGGGTCGGAGAAAAAATAGCTGAACAATCCGGGATCGAATTCTATTATGAGGATTTCAGGGAAGGATATCAGGAATCCCGTGATATATCAAAGGAACTTGGACTTTATATGCAAAAATATTGCGGATGTATATTCAGTGAAAAAGAGCGGTATTTCAAAAAGAAACCGCAGTTTTAATATTTACCACTCCATTACGTTATTCTATGAAAATCCTTGTCGCAGAATATGCAGTGGGTGCTGGCATCGAGGAATTCATGCTTGAAGGAAAAGCAATGCTTGATACCCTTGTGAAAAGTTTTGTTTCATGCGGACATGTTGTATTATATCCTTCGGCAGGCGTAAAACTTCAAGAAGGGAAGGCTGTCAGGACAACCGGATTTGAGGAAACGGTGAGGAAATTGTCAAAAGAATGTGATGCAGCTCTGGTTATTGCGCCTGATGAAATCCTCGGCGATCTTACCGAGATCGTTGAAAAAAATTCCGTGAACCTTGGATGCCCATCCGATTCAGTGCGCCTGTGTGCGGATAAATTGGAATGTACCCGTACCCTTTTCCATGAAAATATACCTGTCCCGGAAACCATTGGAAGCGGTGAATACGGGGAATATAATGGTGATTTCGTAATTAAACCCAGGTTTGGCTGCGCTTCCGAAGGAATATATAGAAGCAAAAGAGGAAAATTAAAAGAAGGTTTCATCGCTACTGCATTTGTTGAAGGAGAACACTTAAGCGTCAGTTTGATAACCGGGAAGACCCAGCTGCCCCTTACAGTAAACAGGCAGTTGATCGAGATCAAAGACAATTTTTCCTATAAAGGAAGCGTAGTGCCATATTATTGTGAAAGGAACGAAGAGATAATTGATGTAGCAGCAAAAACTGCAAGAATCCTGGGATGCCGCGGATATGCAGGCGTGGATATCGTGATCGGGGATAAACCATATGTGGTGGATGTTAATCCCAGGCCAACCTCATCCATAATAGGGATATCAAAAGTGATGGAAACACAAATTGCTGACCTGATAATAAAGTCTAAATTCGGGGAACTTCCGGATCATGTGAAAATAAATGGCAGTTTCACTTTTACAAAGGATCAGTTATCTTTTTTTAAAAGAACCCAGAAATAGAAGGCTCCTAATATAGTATTGAACCAGTAAGATGAAAGCCTGTAAAGAAGTGTTGCAAGTATTGCCATCTCAGCAGGCACGCCTCCGGCTATGAAAAGGATTGCCATTGTACCGTCAACAATTCCAAGTCCCCCGGGCAGGAAAAGAGGAAGCCAGCCGCTTACCATGGATATGGTATAGGAAATGATCAATACACTGATATGGATATGAGTTTCATCTATAGACAGAAATACCATATATATCGCCATCAGGTCAAAAACCCATCCGAGATATGATAATACCAGGACTTTTGCAAGGCCTTTCTTATCCTGGCGAATATTCCTGAGACCCCCATGGAATGAGTTAATCGACTCATCCACAGCAACCATGTATGCAGTATGGTCAAAACCTTTTTTCACCAGTCCGATAAATGGAGCAAAAAAGCGGATGGATGAATGGACAAATGAAGATAATTTATCTTTCCTTATATAAAAATATATTATAAGAAAGAATATTGAAAGGGCAAGCCCGATAGAGAATACCAATCCGACGATCTCCCAGAATCCCAGTTTTATCATGGGATTGGAAAACAGTAGCCAGATACCAAACATCCCGATCGTTAAGAATGGGAACATATTCAGCATCCTCACTGATACTATACCTGCGAAACATTCGGATTTGTTCGTTCCTGTTTCTTTCCCGAGATACATGGCTTTTACCGGTTCTCCAGCTGTCCCGAATGAAGGAGTTATGTTGTTGATAAATGTTCCAGCCATAAAGAATTTGAATAATTTATAAAAGCTGATCTTTACAGGGATCAGGCATCGCCATGAGGTGGTGAAGGTTATCATATTCAATAAATTAAAAAATACTGCAAGCAGAAGTAAAGGTTTATTGACGTTTTGTATCAAATTGAAAAATTTTTCAAATCCTATCTCGTTTGCAAAAATTGTAAAAATAATCACACCGATTATAATTACAAACAGAATATTTCTCGATTTGAATCTTTCCATGAAATCCCACCGATACTTGCTCTTACACTTAATAAGAATTGCGGCAAGAGCGGTCAAGTAACCCCTGAGTGATGAAGGATTTTAGGCACCATAACCTAACCACAGTTAACCGATGGACATCAAGAAGTCTGGCTATGATTGCATAAGGACTCTTTTGTGCAGATACGCCTTAATAATTTCTTCCTGATTTCTCCGATGAAAAACTGAAGAACGCTATCCACTTTTCCATTCCCACAATACTGGAGTTAAAAGTGACATAAACAGGAGTAATCAGCAAATGGTGACATTTGCTGATTATCTCACTATAATAAGCAGGCTGCAAATACTTATGTAATTTTAGCCCTGTTTGTTTAATATTACCCATAATTCATAAGTAGCTTTATTTATTATGACGTATTACATTGTGCACATAGTATGCTTATAGTAAAAGATTCAATGATATTGATTCATTTGGCTAAAATGCAGATACTTGCTGATTCATGTCGGCATTTTGGTAGCGTTCTCATTCCAACAAAAGTATATGAAGAGACTGTAATTAACGGAAAGAAAAAGGGTCATCCAGATTCATTAATAATTGAACAGACAGTTACCAATAATTTGATAAAAATAAAGGAAGTCAAAAATAAAAAGAAGGTAGATGACTTAAGAATATTTGGATTACATCTTGGTGAAGCTGAAGCTATAGCGTTATATTTTCAGGAGAAGGCTCAACTTCTTGCAACCGACGATGATGCCTGCAGAAAAAACAGGATCATATTAGGAATAAATATAATTGGTTCGCCTGCAATTGTTATTATGTTATTTAAAAATGCTTTGATAACAAGAAATAAAGCACTCGATTGTATTTCTTCTCTTGAAACAATAGGCTGGTTTGATATAGAGGTCATAAACAAAATGAAACAACAAATCGAAAAGAGGTGAATAAATGTCTGAATTAGTATCTCTGGGGATACGACTTGATAAAAAAATTGTTGAAGAACTGAGCCAAATAGCAGATGAAGAACACGTGGATAGGACGACTATTATCAGGAAACTCATAGCTGATGCCATTGAGAATTATAAGAAAGATAAAGTCCTGAGAAAATATGATCAAGGTAAAATTAGTATATCAAAAGCAGCAGAAGACACGGGATTGACTGTTGGGGAAATTGAAGAATACATGGTCAGAAAAGGCTACAGATCAAAGTATTCAACTGCGGATTTAGAAAGAGAGCTAGAACTTTTAAAGGTATGAGGTAGAGGTTCGTAAACTTCGGTTAATACTTATTAGATGCAGAATACTTTCTTTATTCATTTACAATAAACCCATTCCGGGGAAGGAGAGATTTTCAAATACTTCATCTATGAAAATAAGTTACATATTTAAAAATATATAAATAGTATATACATTATATTTCTAATATCTGGATTTTTATAAGTAATAAGAGTTTCGTCTGTTTTATTACCAGATATTAACATCAGATTACTCTCTCCATGCACCCATTCGCCTTGCTTCCCGATATATTAATAATCCTCCTGCTCATTAAAGCCCCCTGATACCAATGATAAGAACTCATTACTCAAACCAGATAACCCCGGAAATGAACGCAAACACGGTCACCGTTTGCGGATGGGCGCATGAGATACGCGATCTTGGCGGGATTATGTTCCTTATTGTGAGGGACAGGGAAGGACTCATACAGGTCACGCTTTTTAAGAAGGCTATTGATAAGAATGTGCTTGAGATCGTTAAAAGCATAAGCCGTGAATCGGTCGTCTGCGTTACAGGAACTGTCAAGAAAGAGGCAAAAGCGCCAAATGGCTATGAGCTTGTCCCGACGGCTGTTACTGTACTTGGAAAAGCCGAATCACCGCTGCCAATGGATACCACAGGAAAAGTGGACGCAGACCTTGATACCCGTCTGGATGTGCGCTTTATGGACATGCGACGCCTCAGGACAACATCTATATTCCGGCTGCGCAACCTTCTTCTGAAAAGTATCCGCGAGTATCTTGACAGGGAAGGTTTTATCGAGATCACAACCCCAAAAGTAGTAGCTACAGCCACTGAAGGTGGAACCGCGCTTTTCCCGATCACTTATTTTGAACGCGAGGCATTCCTCAACCAGAGCCCGCAATTATTCAAGCAGCTTATGATGTCAGGAGGACTTGACCGTGTATATGAGATCGGACCAATTTTCCGGGCAGAGGAACATGATACAAGAAAACATCTGAATGAGGCAACATCTATTGATATTGAAGCAAGTTTTGTTGACAATGAAGATGTAATGGTGATACTTGAGAACCTCGTAAATTATGTTTACAAATATATTGCAGAAAACGGCCAGATCTATTTGAAAAACCTGGGTGTTGAAATAAAAATACCGCAGCTTCCCTTCAAGCGGATAACCTATACTGAAGCCATCAAGATCGCAAAAGATAATGGCGAACAGATCGAATGGGGTGATGACCTATCCACTGAATCCGAACACTCAATAGGGAGAACTATCGGTGAGCATTATTTCATCACTGACTGGCCTTCCAAGATCAAACCATTCTATGCTTTGCCATATGAAGATAAACCGGAACTGTGCAGGGCATTTGATATGATGCACCCGCGCATGGAATTATCCTCCGGGGCGCAGCGCGTCCATGACCATGATTTGTTACGTAAACGGATTACTGCCCAGGGATTGAATGCCGATGGTTTTGATTTCTATCTCAAGGCTTTCAAATACGGCATGCCGCCCCACTCCGGCTGGGGAGTCGGGGCAGAACGCCTGCTAATGACAATGCTTGGGATTGAAAATATACGCGAAGTCGTATTATTCCCGCGAGACAGAAGGCGGTTATCTCCATAAATTATTTAACTTAAAAGTATGTTTATAATGCGAAGAGTCAATATTTACCAAAAACTATTTGACCGTTAAGAGAAAGAGGGATTTAGATGAGCACTGAAAGGGATATCATAATAGAGAGGCTTGAACAAAAACTGGCTGCCAGGGATAAAGAGTTTACACAAATGCAGGAAGCATTGCGGGAATCCATTGTCATTGAAATGGAAAAACGTTTTACTGATAAAATAAAGCTTCGGGAATCGACACTTGAAGACATGAGGACAAAATTTGGCGAAAAGATCAATGAGATAATCCAGATGAATAAATCCCTCCGGGATTCAGTCATGGAGAAAAAAAATACTGAAACAAACACACTGCGCAATTACGAGACCCGCATGGAACGAATGGAACGCAGGCTCATCGAGCTTAATAGCGCTTATGATGGTGTTATGAAAGAGCTTCTTGACCAGAAATCAATAATACAGGAATTAAGACCTCCCAAACCAAGGGAAGAGTTAAGGGCAAGACAAGAGGTCAAGCCAAAAGAAGAGACAAAACGTAAAGAAGAGGCAAAGCCTGCTGAAAAGGAAAGGCCAAAGACCCAGTACATCATAGCTGACAATTATGTTCCCAGGGAAAGGAAAAAACAAGCGCCTATAATTGAAGCTAACGAAAAGCCAATTGATGCTGATGAAAAGGCAAGAGAACAGCAGAAAGAACAACTTAAAAAGCCAACATCAAAGAAAAGTGAAAAGATAATGGAAGGAGTGGAAATAAGCGAGACCTTGAGAAGAGGTAAATAGTGCATATCAAAGAGATAGAGCTTCAAAATTTCAAATCCTTTGGAAAAAAAGTAAAAATACCCTTCTTTGATGATTTCACGACCATTTCCGGCCCAAACGGAAGTGGTAAATCAAATATAGTCGATAGTATCCTTTTTTGTCTTGGTCTCTCAAGTTCCAGGGTTTTGCGTGCTGAGAAACTTACAGATCTTATATTTAATGGTGATACAAAAGTAAAAAGGGATTTTGCCCAGGTCACGATCCGTTTTGACAATACCGACAGAGAGATGCCGGTGGATTCAGACGAGATCGAGATAACCCGCAAAATAAGACGCACAGAATCAGGTTATTACAGTTATTATTATTTTAATGAAAAAGCAGTAAGCTTAAATGATATCCATAATTATCTTTCAAAAGCCAAGATAACGCCGGAATGTTATAATGTGGTCATGCAGGGAGATGTCACAGCTATAATCGAAATGACCCAGACTGAAAGGCGAAAAATCATAGATGAGATAGCAGGCGTTGCTGAGTTCGATGAGAAAAAAGACCAGGCTCTAAATGAACTGGATATTGTCCGTGAAAGAATTGAACGGGTGGACATCATTCTTGCTGAAGTCGATGACCAGATGAGTAAACTAAGGCAGGAACGTGACCAGGCTTTAAAATACCAGTCGCTTCGTGATGAAAAAAGAAAATATGAAGGTTATATTCTTCTTGCCAGGCAAAAAGATGCGAAAAAGGAACTGGAAAGACTTGGCGGGGAATTGCAGGATAAAGAGACAAAAAAAATTGATATCATAAAACAAATTGAAGATCGCAAAAAGGAACTTCTTGATATCGAGGAAAAGCTTTCAGCATTAAATTCTTTAATTATCCAGAAAGGGGAGAATGAACAAATAACCCTCAGGAAAGAGATCGAATCCATAAGGGGTGAGATCTCCCGCTGCATGAGCACGATCGAACTTGCAGAAAATGAGATAAATGATATCGATTCCCAGAAGAGGAAAGCTTTCCTTGATGTGGATGCGGTCCAGGGTAATATAAAGGAATTTGATGCTAAACTGAAAGAAGAAATCCAGCGTAATGAAACTATTAAAGGAGAGGTCGGCAATAAAAATACGCAACTTCTTATTTTAAAGAGCAAGATATCAGAAGTTGATGCAAAGTTTGTTGAAACCCGTGACAGGCTTTCAGCGGCAAAACTTGGTCTTGAGACGCTGAAGAATGAAAAAAATGAATTGATGCGGGAAGAAGACCGCCTGCTTGATTCTGCGCGCAGGAAGTCATCAGAAAGCAGGGACAGGGAGCTTGAGATTGAGGATGCCATATCCAAAATGAAGTCTGCTGGTCTTGATGCCGCAAATGCAAAGGCGGGAATCGAAGAAACAGATGGCAAGAAACGTGAGCTTTCACGCGATCTGATCGACCTTGAGAAAAACAGGGTGCAGATAAAGAGCGTGATTTCCGATATCGAAAATACCCTCAGGACGTTCCACCAGGAGTATGCAAAATCAGAAGCAAGGATCAGGGCTGCGGCTGAGATCAGTTACAGCGGGCCTGTTGATGCAATTCTCAGTGCCCGAAAGAATAAGGAATTGCCGGGTATTTATGGCACGATAGCAGAACTTGGCAAAGTGGATAAGAAATATTCTGTTGCCCTTGAGATAGCAGCCGGCGCGCGTTTGCAATCGGTTGTGGTTGATTCTGATGAGGATGCAGCACGGGCGATCAATTACCTGAAAGAACGGCGCCTTGGCAGGGTGACATTCCTGCCCCTTAATAAGATGGAAGGGGCGCAAAAAATGTCAAAAGCCGAAAAAGAAGGCATCATCGATTATGCTATCAATCTTGTGAATTATGATGCAAAGTTTGATCCTGCGTTCTGGTATGTATTCAGGGATACACTTGTTTCGGAAAATCTCACGACCGCAAGGCGGCTTATGGGAAATAAACGATTGGTGACGCTTGATGGTGAACTCCTGGAAAAAGGCGGGGCAATGACAGGCGGTTCGATAAAATCAAGGCTTTCATTTGCAAGCGGTGAAGAAGATAATATCAAGAAGATCGCAGAGCAGATATCAGAATATGAGGGCAGGCGAAAATCCGCTGTAAAGAAACTTGAAACACTGGAAGAACATCTTTCCGGGATCAAGTCAGAATCTGCTGGTTTTGATAATGAGGTCACAAGGTTAAAGATGCAATTAGCTGAAATCGAGGGACGCGGCACCCGTTTAACTGAAGTGATAGAAACAAGGAACAAAGAACTTAAGGAAATCGAGGCTGCCCGCATTAACATCAAAAGTGACATGAATAGTGTGGAAAGCCAAAAACGAGAGAAAGATGCAGCGATCAATACAATACTTGAAGAGATTGGCAAGATCGAATTGTTGTTAAAAGGCTCTGAGGTTCCTGAACTTAACAACAGGGCTTCACAGATCGAAGAGGAGATCCAGAGGCTTGAGAGCAGGATCCGGGACATTGAAGCAGGGATCAATGCAGTAACACTTGAGCGTAAATATGCCCAGGTCAAAATCGATGAGACCCGTCAGAGGCTATTGGAACTGGATACAAAGAAGGAAGAACACCGCTTGAAGGTTAATGGCTTGAAGGAGAGCATCAAGACCTTTGAATCCGACCTGAATCTTAAGAGATCAAGGGAAAAAGAATTGGGCGGGGAACTTCTGGAGCTTCAGGATAAAAGGGCGCTGGTGCAGAAAGAACATTCATCCTTAAAAGACAGGCTCATGGATGCCGAAAGATTAAAAATCGATATTGACAGGAATTTGCAGGCATTATATTCCACGAAAGATGCATTGACAGAGCAGATTATCAAGCTTGATAATGAGATTGCAGGGCTTGGAATAGAGCGAAATGAAGAGATACCGTCATCTGAAGCGATCACCCAGAGATTACAGGCGCTTACAAGGGCAATGGAGAAACTTGAACCTGTGAACATGAGGGCTATCGATGAATATAACGAGGTGGAGAACAGGCAAAAAGACCTTAAATCAAGACGCGATATACTGTTCAATGAACGGGAAGAGCTGTTGATCCGCATCAAGAAATATGAGGAACTCAAGAAAGAATCATTCATGGAGACTTTTAATGGTGTCAATGAGCAATTCAAGCAGGTCTTTGCAGAATTATCCGAAGGTACAGGCTCGCTATTCCTTGAAAAACCGGATGAGCCATTCACAGGCGGGATGACAATAAAAGCCCAGCCCTCAGAAAAGACATTACAGCGCCTTGAAGCCATGTCCGGCGGTGAGAAGAGTTTGACCGCATTGTCGCTACTTTTTGCCATCCAGCAATATAGGCCTGCGCCTTTTTATGCATTTGATGAGATCGATATGTTCCTTGATGGGGTAAACGCTGAAAGGGTGGCAAGGCGCATCCAGAAATCCGCAGGTAATGCGCAATTCATCGTAGTGTCGCTGAGAAAACCAATGATAGAGGCGGCCAAACGCACAATCGGAGTTGCGATGCAGGAGAATAATATTTCGAGTGTGACCGGAATCAAGTTGAATTGATATCTACTCATGCATTCAGGAGAGAGCATGATTCGTGTTTTTGAAAGAGCAGCCAAAGCTTTTTTACAACAACAGTCGTTAATTAGTTTATGAGACGGCATGAAGACTGGTTGAAACAAGCGTATTCTGATCTATGTGCAGCAGAGGATAGTGCCAGTTCAAAGCATATTATGAATGGGCATGTTTTCAGGCGCAACAGTCAGCGGAAAAGGCCTTAAAAGCCCTTATTATTTCAAAGGGCAGCGAATCCCGCATCCATTCCATAAAATTTTTACTTTCTAATTTTTTCTACGGGAATACCAAAGGACTTTTTCACACAGGATGATGCAGAGAGGGCAATATCAAATGCAAGAAAAATTAAAGAAAAAATTAATTGATGATTGGGTGTGAGCCCAAATAATCTATACCAACATAAGTGCGCAAAGAAAATAAAATCAATGAGGGAGATGTCTGTTCTTTGAAAATTAAAGATGAAGGAAAATCAACCATTTAAAATATACTCGAATTTTTGAAAACAAATGATGACATACTCCAATTGTAATCTCTAACAATCCGCCCCCTCCGCCTTCACCCCCGAAACCACCATCATCTCGCTTCCCCGACAGCGGCAATTAGGCTACGCACGTAGGCAATTATAGGGGCAACTTGTCGCCATACATTCCCGCAACCTCATTTTGCGCTACACCGCGCCCGGCGAGCTTGTGCTTGACCAGATGATGGGTTCTGGCACAACGCTTGTTGAATGCAAGCTCCTAGGATGGCGCGCCGTGGATAGATAATATAATTATCATCCGAATTTATGGTAAAAAACAACTAACTGAAACGAACTCTTTCATCGAGTTCGTTTCAGTTCGCTGAGTTCGTTGTCAAAAAAATGTACTGCGGGAATTGCAGCATAACAATTATAACAGAATAATGATATAGAAATATAATACCATGGCAAATCTGGCAAAAAAAGAATTAATAATGCGTGAAATGGAACATATTCCAGAGCCTCTTTTCAATGAAATACTGGATTTTATCTATTTTCTCAAAACAAAGGCATTGAAGGAGAAACTGGAAACAGCAATTGCCAGTGAATCTTCCCTGAAAAAAAATTGGCTGAGGGAAGAAGAGGATAATGCATGGCAAGATTTGTAAAAGGGGATGTAGTTGTCGTTCCTTTTCCATTTTCAGATATATCACAATCAAAAAGACGCCCGGCCCCGGTCATTGCAGAGTTGACAGGGAAAGACGTAATTTTATGTCAAATAACCAGCCAATGGATAAATGATGAATATGGTATTCAGATTGACAATAAGGACTTTGATGAAGGCTCTCTTAACCAAAGAAGCCATATCAGACCAAACAGGATTTTCACAGCAGACAGCAGTATTATTTTATATTCCGTTGGACATCTCAAAAAGAAAAAGATTGATGAAGTCTTAGATAAACTCTTTGAGATCCTACATGGATGAAGTATTCAACTAATTATATCAAATCGCAGGCAGGAGAGTTCGCAATCCGCCCCCTCCACTTTCATCCCCGAAACCACCACCGTCTTGAGCTTCCCCGACCGCGGCGACGGGGCAACACACGTTGGAAATTACAGGGGCAACTGGTCGCTGTACATCCCAAGCAACCTCATTTTGCGCTGCACCGCACCCGGCGAGCTCATGCTTGACAGGATGATGGGTTCAGGCACAATGCTTGAGGAATGCAAGCTGCCGGAAGCGGCGCGCCGGCGCCGAATATTCAAAACCACAGGGTGCACAGAGGACTCAGAGATAAAACAACATTTCTCTGTGCTCTCCGTGTCCTCTGTGGTTGATTTTTCTTTTAAACTAATCTTCTCCAGAATAAATTTAAAAACTATCATAATCACTGGGCCAGCATCACTTCATATTCCCATAACCGCGAGGGCGACCTCTCAAGCGTGCATAACATCGCCGAATTCCAGGATGAAATGCGCTGTGTGTTGAGTGCATGCGCTTCCTCGGGCCGGGCACTGCGCCAGCCTTATGCAGTGACCTGGAAAGATTGTCCAATTGGTTGGAAATTGGCTACTTCCTTGCGTTCTAATTTCTTCCTGATCTCATCAAAACGCTTTACAGTTTCCTGCGAATAGAGTCTTTCTCCACAATGCAGACAAACCTCTGCCTTGACCTTTAGAATGGCTGTATTAACACCTCCACGTAATAATTTCTCAACCTCTTTTTCTGTAAGTTCTCCGCCGCAAACAGGACACTTTTCAAATGGTTTTGTTTGTTTCATCATTTTCTCCTTTGCCAGTTTATCCATTTAGAAGGGTCTGGTCTATATACTGTTATCATAACTGCCCATTTTGTATCCAGATTATATGCCCAGACACTATGAACAGGTTCGCCATTAAATAAATTACCATATATTAAGCAGCTTGGATAAGGTTTGTCATCCTGATAATCTTCAATAATTTTACCAGTGAGTACTGAAAAGAATATCTCATCATATGATAGCATATCATTTTGCGCTTCTTCATCAGCATGGTCAGTAATACGAATCTGACCCGCCCGAATAGCATTTTGAATATCAGTGATTTCCATTTATTATTCCTTTAGAATTCTTATATAATTTTATACTTCATATAATATACTCTCGCAATCCGTCCCCTCCACTTTCATCCCCGAAACCACCATCATCTTTCGCTTCCCAGACAGCGGCAATTGGGCTACGCACGCAGGCAATTACAGGGGCAGCTGGTCGCCATACATCCAGCGTAACTCATTTTGCGCTACATAGCGCCCGTGAGTTGGTACTACAAGATGGTGGATTCGTGCACGACGCTTGTTGATGCGGTGTAATCGGCACACGACCGTTTTTTCTTCGATCCAAATATTAAGATCATCCAGGGCTTTAAATGGTATAGGACTTTTACGAGGTGTAATGGACCCGGCGGGATTCGAACCCGCGGCCTTTGCGTTGCGAACGCAACGATCTACCCCTGATCTACAGGCCCGAAAAATAGAGAAATGGATTTTTCTACATCCTGCCCAGTTCTTCAACCGAAACGCTTTCTACACCTTTAACTTTGCTGAATACTTCTTCGACTTTCTCAGTTCCGCCTTCGATATCGCCGACTTTTACAACTACCATTAAGGCTTTCAAGCCGAATGCGACAGGTTCTTCTGAGAATCCGTGAATTCGCGCTCCTTTTGGGATAGCTTTTGTCAGGGCGTCTTTGAGATTATTAAGATCAACATCCATGCCCGAAGGCATTACTCTTATTTTTGCTGCTACTTCTCCCATTATCCTCACGGCCCTTCGAATCCGCATCCAGGGCATTTATATAAATTGCTCTGGTGCCTGCAAGCTGTGCATCTTCCGATCTCATTACCGCATTGCGGGCATGGGAATCGTGCATAACCACGTTCAATAAGATTAACTCCGCATGAAACACAAATTGTTGCTTTTTCTTTTCTTGGCATAATATTCTCCTTTGTTGGGACTTCCATACACATCCGAAAGCTATTAAATTTATCCTTTAATAAGAGTCCCGGAAATATTGCCTTTTAATGCATTTAACACCTTTCCCGGACAATTTCCATTAATGATCTCGCAATCCATGTTATTTTTCATGAGAAAATCCGGAAGTTCTGCATCCACACAGGTCTCAATACCAATGAGGTCCGCAGCTTTTAGCTCATTTTGAAGTGTACCGTTCAGGTAAATACCATCAACATCCGTGACTTTGATATACCTTGCACTTAGTTTGAACGCGACCCATGCACCAATTGTGTCTGAGGTCACATCCCATGTGTGGGAAAGTTCATCATTGCTCTTCAGGAGGTTGTATGGAAGTAAAACGTAAGTACCATTTCCAGGAATTTTCAGGTTGTCAATTAGCTTTGCATCCGTTCCATCAGCCAGATAATACCCATATTGCTCCATCGCGAGTATTGCCATCCAGTGCGCAGCTTCTTGCGAGGGATTGGCTTTGCGCACAGTGTCCGCGAATATTGAGCCCCCTGGAACGATGAGAATAGTTTCCCCGGTTGAACTGGTGTATTCAATCAGGTCTTTAATAATTCTTTTTGCGCTATGGATCAGGCTTCCGCCAAGTTTTAGTATTATCACGATTTTATGATCAGGTTCATTCTCGCACTAATGTAACCGATTGTATGGTTTATTGTTATAAAATTAAAAAAACACTGTGCAGGTTGCTAAATTTGATATAAAGCAACCCTACAATCAGCAATTAGAATTACTATTTCCCCAATTCCTTCAATCGCTCAAGGTTTGCCTTTGCCTCATCAACAGCTTTTTTCTGCTGTTTTTCAAGCTGGGTAACAATATCCTTAAAACCGACTTTGAGCGAATATATCTTGTATGGTCTTCCTTTTCCAGGCGTCTTCTCTTCCCGTTCATCTATCCAGTCGCGTTCTTTTAACTGCCTCATGGCAATACTGACTTCGGGCTGGCGTAACCTGGCTACTCTTTCGAGGTCTACCGAGGTTGCAGAATTCATATTCTGAAGATAGGTAAGGCTCATTGCGACATTTCTGCTCATTCCAAGGGAAATAAGTATATCTGCGATCTCTTCGTCTTTTTCATCAAGCTGTTTAATCTTAAGGGCTTTCATATTTACTCCAGAAATATATTATGCTCCGGTATTATTTTAATCTTTCGATATGAAATATAATAACAGATGTGTGAAATCCTACAATCCCAATTCTGCTATCTTCAAATCGCTCTTTTTCTTCTCAAGGAACGAATAAACAGGGCCATGGGCTGACCCTTCAAGAAGCATATTGATACCCGTTCTTGCTACGGCATTCTGCTCCGGATACCCGATCAAGCTTATTGTTTTACCATAAACGGAGATATATGCGTTAGTCAGGGTCTCAAATATCTCCCTTGTTTTGCCATCCTTCCCGATCAGTCTACCCCTTATCCTCATAAGGTCTTTTTCTGTCCTTGCAATATTTGAAAGGTCTATTGTTTCAAACATAAGCAGGTCATGGTCAAACAATTTCAAAGCCTTTTCAGGACTAAAACCCCTTGCTATAGCCTGTACGACTTCCTTTGCGCGCATTCCCATAAGAGGGTCAGTCGGTTTTGATATTTCCACATCCCCGCTCTCGCTATCAATATTTAACGTTGCAGTTGATTTTTCTTCAATGAGTTCTTTAGTCTGGCCTTTCGGGCCAACAAGGACCGCTACTCTTTCAAGTGGTATTTTAATATGCTCTGTCATTGTTCTTCCTCTTTATTTTTCTTTATAATTGAAATAATATCATCTTCATTTACCGGAATATTTAATTTTCCGAAAAAGCGCGCGATATTTGCAACATCGCGCCGCAGGTAAGTTTCTGCATTGAAATGACTGGTCAGGACCGACTGGCCCATGTCAATTATCACAGGTTCCATCTTATTCATATCTACCAGTATATTGTATTCACTAAGATCTGCATGGACAAGTTTTGCCCTTGAATATAACCTGTTCATATAATCGACCAGCAGGTTAAAAATATGCGATGCTTCTTCTGTTGTCAGTTTAACATCTTTCAGTTGAGGCATCGGAACACCGTCTTTCCCGATAAATTCCATTAACAATATGTTCCTCTGTGTGATAAAGGGTTTTGGCACTCTTACTCCCGCTTCTTCGGCTCGTTTTAAGTTTTTGTATTCTTTTTTTGTCCATGCAAGAATGATATCTTTCCTGGCATGCCTGATCCCCTGGAACCGCGGATCTCCCAGAATGTAGTCTTTCATGGAATTAAAATTAGCAGTGGATATCATGTAAATCTTTACTGCGACTTCGGAGATATCATCTTTTTTTGCTATGGCATGGAAAAGATTTGCTTCTTTCCCTGTACTGAAACAACCTCCAAGCGCATCAATATAACCTTTTTTTGAAAGGTCATAGAGAGCCATCAATGTGGCTGTGTCAAAAACATCGTCAAATACTTGTTTCAGATCGGAATCTTTTAACCGCATGCGGAATTCATCAACTTTCTCATCCATGCGGGAAAGCTTCTTATCACTGGCCATAGACTTAATTTAACTTTTCAAAAAACCTTTTCTCTCAAGCCAGTTTACCTGTGGGCCGCTGTATTTCCAGATGATATCAGCTTTTTCGGTCTGGAAAGACCATGGAACAACTATAACAACATCCCCTTCCCTTATCCAGGTACTTTTTTTCATTTTTCCGGGAATGCGAGTGATCCTTACTACGCCATCCATGCACCTTACGCGCAGTTTATTAGCCCCCAACAGACTTTCAACAGTGCCCAGCACTTCGCCCGCTTTTTTTTGCGGCACCCGAACTCTTGTAAATTCTTCTGGTTGCTGGCTGTTATTGTCTCGCCTATTCAGTTTAACACCTCTTCATTCATACACTTTATTGTCTTGGCTGTATGTAAAGGTTACTGACAATATAATATAAACAAATACTATATAAAAAATATTTAAAATTACCCGATACTTATTTTAGAAACTAATTTAATGAAGTCATATAAAAAATGTCTGAAATCTCTATTCTCGGAATTGAAGGGACGGCATGGAACCTGAGCGCAGCAATTGTTGATGAAAAAGATGTTATTGTAGAAACTACGGCCACATATCGCCCCGCAACCGGCGGCATCCATCCACGTGAGGCTGCGCAGCATCATGCGAATCATATAACAAAAGTGATAAGTGAAACCCTGGAAAAAGGAGGACGAAAAGTAGATGCAGTGGCATTTTCCCAGGGACCCGGACTTGGGCCGTGCCTTCGTACAGTTGCAACAGCGGCAAGAGCACTTGCATTATCGCTTGATGTTCCACTGATCGGGGTGAACCACTGCATTGCACATATTGAAGTCGGGAGATGGAAAACGCAAGCTTTAGACCCGGTGACATTATACGTGAGTGGCGCGAACTCGCAGGTGCTTGCATACAGGAAAAGCCATTACAGGGTTTTCGGGGAGACTCTTGATATCGGAATCGGTAACGCCCTTGACAAATTCGCACGCTCGGTCGGGCTGGCGCATCCCGGAGGACCAAAAGTAGAAGAACTTGCAAAGAAGGCTTCACAGTATATCCAGCTGCCGTATACTGTAAAAGGCATGGATTTCTCATTCTCAGGATTGACAACAGCTGCCCAGGAATCGGCAAAAAAATACCCTCTGCCTGATGTTTGCCATTCATTCCAGGAAACTGCTTTTGCAATGCTTGTGGAAGTAACGGAACGCGCTGTTGCGCATACGGGAAAATGTGAAGTCCTGCTTGCAGGCGGGGTAGGAGCGAATTTACGCCTTCGTGAGATGCTTACGATCATGTGTGAGGACAGGGGTATTGATTTCTATGTGCCGGAAAAAAGGTTCATGGGCGATAACGGCGCAATGATCGCTTATCTTGGTCTCCTGATGTATAAATCGGGATACAGGACAACGATTGCGGAATCTAAGGTCAATCCCAGCTTCAGGCCAGATGAAGCAGTTGTGAGGTGGAATCAAATTGTTGATACATCCGGGGATAAGCCCGGCTTGCAAGGTAAAATCGCAAGCGGCGCCGAAGCCATGATCACACTTTCCGGAAACACGATCATCAAAACAAGGATATTGAAACAGTACCGCCTCAAGGAAATAGATGAGACCTTACGTAAGGAAAGGACACGGTCAGAAGCAAGATTAATTTCAGAAGCGAGGCGATGCGGTGTACCAACTCCTATCATCAGGGATGTAACGGATTTTGAAATAAAAATGGAATACATAGAAGGGACAGCTTTGAAAAAAATGATAACACCTTCATTGACCGAACACACAGGAGAACTGATCGGGCGCCTGCATACGTATGGAATTATTCATGGCGACCTTACAACTTCAAATATTTTATTCAAAGATGGCAAACTCTACCTGATCGATTTCGGGCTGGCTTATCTTGATAAGACAGTGGAAGCACGGGGGGTTGATGTCCATGTGCTTTTCCAGACATTTGAGAGCACACATGAGTTCCATGAAGAGCTTATTGAGGCTTTTAAAAAAGGATACGCACGGACATTTGCGGGCGCGGATGAGGTTATGGGGAGGGTAAAAGAAATTGAAGGAAGGGGGAGATATGCGTGATTGAAATTCCCATTCTGAATGAAACACAAGATGAAAGTGAATTTGAACTTGACAGATTTTATGATAATTTGTCTAAAAGTTGGGATAAAACCAGACCTGGATATTCTCAAGAAATTTACAGGAAAATAACTTCTCATTTTGACAGAAAGGATCCATATTCAATTTTTGATTTTGGTTGTGGCACTGGTTTACTTTGCAAATTTATTTCCGATAACTTTCCTGATGCAAAAATTGAAGGTGTTGATATTTCAAGCCAGATGATTGAAAAAGCAAAAACCAATTGCTTAAACTGCAATTTTTATGTTGGGGATATTTTCTCAATCGATTTGCCTAATTATGATGTTATAATTTCTAAAGATGTATTCAACCACATTACAAATATTCATAGGACAATTTCAAGACTTAATGATTTATTGAATTCTAACGGAAAGCTCATTATCGCAAACAGAGAAAGGGAACAAAATATAAAAGATGAAATTGTCAGAACTTTAGAAACTATGAATTATGAAATATCAACAGAATATTATTCTTTTGATCCTACAAAACAGGAAATAGATTCTTTCATAGAAACACTTTCTAATTTTAAAGAAAACCATAAGAATATCATAAGAAGAAAATTGGAAAATTCAGATAAATATTATATAATTTTTGCAGATAAATGCTGATCGCCTGTTAGAAAAAAACAGGGCTTAAAGCCCTGCTCTTTGAACGATTACATCCGCGACCTGTTTGGCGGTCTTAAAGGGAAAATCGCTTGCTTTCAGCAGTTTTCCAGCTTCTGACCGAGAATTCATATTTTCTGTTTTCTTCCGTATGGACACACATATAAACACAACCCACAGACTGCTATCTCATTTTTTTCTTCCATGGAATCGAAATACCGGTCACATTTTCGTGCATCAAATCTTTCTTCTCGTGGTTCGTTCGCTCTGAATGTTCTCCCTGTGATCGCATGTGTTGGGCAAATGTCAATGCACTCCCTGCAATCCCCGCATTGTTCCTGCCGCATCTTTCCAGTGGATTCAAGCGGTGCATCAGTCAGTATAGTTACCCAACGGACTCTTGGTCCGTATTCTGGCGTGATAAATAAACAGCTCTTTCCGATCCACCCCAGTCCGGCCAGATTAGCACCCAGCTTATGTGAGAAAGATGCACAAATACGTTCATCATCTACACGTTTTGAAGAAGGAATTGGTAAAGCCCTGAACCCATATTGTTGGAGATAACCGCTAATAATTGAAGCTGCAAGATCCAGCCTTAAATTCACTATATCATAAGCGTTATGACGGTAACTTACTCTTACAGCATTTTCATTTCGCTGTGGTAAAAGATCCACAATTGGATTAAGCAGGGATATCCCAATAGAGATGGAGAAAGGAAAGCCAGCTATAAAACTGCCTCCCTGTTCAAGTATAGTCGTATGGGCTTGTGAAAGATCTGCAACACCAAAATGATCAGCTCCATTAATAGATGCTAAATTGTGTAGTTGTTGATTCAAATTCTTGTTACTCTTAATTAACATGATCTTCCACCTCTATTTTAAATAGTAAATATCCATATGCACTTAAATGTTACTGACCACTACAGATATCATTATGAAAAAAATGTGTGAAGCGCTCACCGCCCACATCATAAAGGATAATAGACTTATAATGGATATCATAGCACTATGAACAAGGTAGAATCAAATCTTGGTTTTAGGCTCATGTCCTTCATGTTCAAGATACGAGACTTCTTCCGGCCACGCATGGACGTCCTGAAAGAAGTAAGGATAAAAACTGGTGATAATGTGCTCGATTATGGATGTGGGCCTGGCAGTTACATTATCCCTCTTGCAGGATTGGCGGGTAAAGAAGGAACAATTTACGCATTGGATATCCATCCACTTGCACTCCGGATGGTTCAGGATATTGCTTCAAAAAAAGCAACTGACGAATGTAGAAACCATTTGTTCAGATAGCAAAACAGGACTGCCGGATAATAGCATAGATGTAGTTCTGCTATACGATGTTATTCACGATCTGGATAACCCGGATGAAGTATTGGAAGAGTTGCACCGGGTATTGAAACTAAATGGGATCCTGTCTGTCAGTGACCACCACATGAAAGAAAATGAAATAGTGTCTAAAGTAACAAATAGGGGATTATTCAGGCTATCGGGAAAAGGTGAAAGAACATACAGTTTCATGAGAGGGGGCTAGTAGCATTAATGATAATGGGAAGATAACTATGACAATGGATATATTTCTAACAATTTCCTGTTTCAACTTCTTTTGTGCACACTTCAATGAAATCGCCACAGCCCACCGAAATATTTTTAATGCATTGTCCCAATTTTAAGAAGGAGATTCATGAGGGAAAAATATCTTGGATTCACAATCGGGATTATTTTGGTCGCAGTAACAATTGCCATATCATTAGCGCTTCCAAAAGCAAATGCGTTGCAATATCTCACAGTTTTACTTATGGGTATTGCTACAGTTTATTTGGGTTTTACTTTTTCTAATACCGGAAGAAAACAGGATATTATTATTGAGATGGCAAATATCACAATGTACATAGTTCTTGTGCTTCTCAGCATAGGGATTACGCCATACTTTCTTGTCGCAGGTTATTTCTGGCATGGTGTATGGGATATCATCCACCATAAAAAAGTAAATCTTGTTCAAACAAAAGTGCCTGAATGGTATATATATGGCTGCATATTGTACGATTGGGTTATCGGTATTTTTATTCTCGTATGGATGATTTGAAAAGGTAAGTATATGGACGAAAAGCAACTAAAAACAATGTTAAAAGAGACCTTCGACACCGTATCAATTGGATACGACAGCAAATCTCTCCGCTTCTTCCAGTCAAGCGCGCAGCACATGGCTGTCCTTCTCGAACTGCAAGGTAATGAGAATGTGCTCGATGTTGCCTGCGGAACCGGAAATGCGGCGCTGGCTATAGCTAAATTCCTGCCGGCCGGACGGGTGACAGCCGTAGATTTCTCATCAGGCATGCTCGACCAGGCGCGGCGTAAGGCGGCTTCGCTCAATGTTCGCAATGTCGAGTTCATGCAGCGGGACATGCAAAACCTGAATTTCCCGGATGGTCTCTTCGATGTCGCTGTTTGCGCCTTTGGCATCTTCTTTGTAGAAGACATGGAAAGCCAGCTTTCCCATATCGCCTCTGCGGTCAAACCCGGTGGCAGGATCATGATCTCTAATTTTCAGGAAAATTACTTTCACCCGTTGAAGGACATGTTCTACAAACGACTTGAGTCATACGGTGTACAGATGCCCCCCCGGACCTGGAAACGCATCGCATCTGAGATGGGCTGCATGCAGCTCTTTGAGCATGCCGGACTTACGAATATCACCGTTACTCCCAAAAACGTAGGTTATCACCTGGACAGCTCCCAGCAGTGGTGGGATGTGGTCTGGAATGGGGGATTTCGCCGGATGGTGAACCAGCTATCCACGAATGACCAGCAACGGTTCAAACGCGAGCACATGGATGAAATTGAAGCCCTCAGAACCAGGGATGGTATATGGCTGGACGTGGGTGTGCTTTACACTTGTGGGACGAAGAGGGGATAAAGAAATGAAGATGAAAATTGATCGGATTAATAATTGATTTTATGTCGGAGGGTTAGCATGGATCTGGTAGGAAAAACAACAATTCATCCTTTGTTTTTTTATAGTGGAAAAATATTCGGTTACATTACATGGATTTTTTCTTTAGCATCTATATTCAATATATCTATTATAAGCAGGCAACCAATTGAATTTCTTAAAATTTTATCATATGTGTTATTTATAATTGGATTAATAATTGTTGTTATAAGTCTCATCAATTTAGGTAGTTCAACGAGACTGGGCCTGCCTTCAGAAAAAACTACATTTAAAATAAACGGATTATATAGATTCAGTAGAAATCCGATGTATCTTGGCTTTGACCTTTTTACTCTGGCTTCAATTGTATTCACTGCAAATATTATAATAGCAATTATTGGCATTTACAGTATTATTATATATCATTATATAATAATTGGAGAAGAACACTTTTTAGAAAAAAGGTTTGGCAATGAATATATGACTTATAAAAGAAACGTTAGAAGATATGTGTAATTTTTGCACTAATTTGAAGCCGTTATATCCCTTGTCGATACCGAAGAGTATATTGCTTATAGGTATCTATAGTAACATATATGGCAGCTACCACAACGATATGTTTAGACCCAAAGGTAAAGGATAAACTTACTGCCCTGAAATATCATTCTCGCGAATCGTATAGTTCCGTCATAGAAAGATTGACGAATCTGGCAATAGATGAAGAACCGCTCAGCGATGAGGCGATAAAGGGTATAGAAGAAGCTCTTGAAGACATAAAAAAAGGTCGTCTGTATTCCGAAGAAGAGATGATGAAAGAGTTTGACCTGAAATGAATTATAAGGTCGAATATACTTCAAAAGCAAGAAAATATCTCAAAAAGCTGTCCCTGGAAATTGCACAGAACATAATTCGATCAATCAACAGCATTAAAGATGATCCTTATCCTCATGTAAAAAAGGTCAAAGGGGCACAAAAGAATCCTCTATATACTCACCGTGTTGGTGAATATCGGGCTATCCTATACATAGAAAATGAGTGTCTGATGATCCTGGTGATAGAAGCTGGACACAGGAAAAAGATATACCGCAAATATTGAGATCTTCATTAAATTTCACTTATCGATCTTCTTTGAGTGCCTCAACTCCACAGCCATGCCCTTCCCGCATCCTTTCATTTCCCATCCGCTCATGTTCGCCCTTCCGACCCCTAAAAATCTCTCACCAATAACTATCACTTCATCATTGGGGCGGATCTGCGGGTCTGCATCCAGTATTCCAGGCGCAAGGATGCTGCTGTGCGGAATGAAATCGCCTATCGTTACCCTGTAATACGGATGATCGCGAAGACGCATCCCGCCGTCAACAGTAAGTGCAAGAGCTCCATATTGGGGGATCAATGTTGCCAGCTGCTTTCCCGCAAATAACTGGAATTTGGGGAACGGCGCCCTGATAACTGCATCATTGGGAACAAGCAGATCGCTTGCTCCTTTTCCGAACTGGTAATCCGCAGTTGCACGCATCATGTCAAGTTTTCCCTGCTCTGCTGTTCTTTTTCTGGTATTTTCAAGTTTAATTCCTGAAACAGCAAGCTCCAGGTTCTTAAGAGATTCATGTGACGTTACACCAGTATCAGCAGTATAACTAAATTCAAGCCCGAGTTCTCTTGCTACGGATTCACAAATCTCCCTGTATGCGCCATGCACATGAGCTATAATATTCCTGTACTTATTTTTTTGAAGATATTGCCGCAAGCATCCTCCCACCCATGCTCTCTCTTCAAGGTCCCAGTGACCCGTTACCGGAGTATCGTAATGCGCTGCCGGATACATCAATTCAAGTTCGCGCGGGACAACTCCCATTGGGGAAGTGATTATTACCTCATGGACAAATTTGCGGTATTTTCCAAGAGCATTTATGAATTTCTGGTGCGAGAGGGAGATCGAATATGGCTTTTTGGCTGAGCATGGAAGAAGCACAAGCGTATCAAGATCAGGCGCAGTATAGCGTTCCAATACACGCTGTGCAAATCTTCTTATCTCGACCCTGTTAAGCGATTCCGAGGTATTTGCATACAGGGTATTTGACCTCAGGATCGGAGTTCTTTTCTCAAGAAAATCATATTGCATATCCATCAAACGCAGCGCTGCTGTCAGCCATGGGCGCGCCCTGCACTGGCGTTCCACATACTCGCGAAGACTTCCTGACCGGATGTGTTCACGGACAGCTCGAAGTTCCTCACCAAGCTTCAGGGAATTATGCTGCGCCATCAGTTGAGCGCGCTCTTTTTTGGGTAATTTGAGCATTTCCTGCGGTGTTTTTGAGGAACACACCTGACATGCGCATGGGAATTCATGCAGCCTGTCAAGGTGGAATTCTCCTGAGTTTGTAAGATAAATATCCTGGTATCCTTTGATAATAGGGATGGTCTCATCGACAAGATCCACCCCAAGATACAGGAGCATCGCCAGGTTTTCAGGTGTAGCAAGAGCAGGGGCATAAAGAAGAGAGTCCGCACGGGTGTTTTCCTTTAGCCGGATGATTGAATCCACGAGTTCCCGCGCCCTGTTCTCAAGCTGCTTTGCGGATGCGAGGACATAAAGTTCAGATTCCGGATATTCATTGGTAAATGGATGTACAACAAGGCCGGTATGAGCAAAATCTGCATGCTCAGGCGGCACATTTAACTCTTTTATAATCTCTTCTCTTGTTTGCAGGGGGAGTGATCTATGAGGAAGAATGATTATTTTTTTATCATTTTGTTCAAGAGGCCCAGACTTTTTCCAGAAGGAGCCGGAGTCGGCTATGGGGCAATCATTCTCATGAAGATTTATAATAGCAGGGGTTGACAGCTCCTTTTCAAGAATGAGTTTACCTATCCTTGCTGCTGCATCACGATGTGTGATTTCAAATATTTTGCTCATAACTATTGTGCTGTGTAGGTGAGGGGTTTATTTAAATATGAGCCACATGATGGCAAGATCAAAACTACTTTCAGGGCTGACTCAATAAGTTTAAATTAAAAAGCATGTTTCTAATGCGAAGTAATGCATTTTCGCAATCTGTTGGAGATTTTCCGCCAGTAATGACGAGTTTCCCGGAGCCGAACAATAAAAGAACTACTTTAGGGTCAAACATTCGATAAACCAATCCGGGGAATTGTTCAGGCTCGTACTCGATATTTTCCATTCCTAATCCTAATGCTACAGCATTCAGATTCAGGACATCCCCAAGTTCAGCGGATGCAACTATATTCTGAATGATCACTTCATAATTACCCGTTGTTTTTATCCCAAGGTCAGTGAGTTTTTTATTGAGCATTTCTCCGGATTTTTTTGCATCTTCAATGGATTTGCAGCCCGTACATACAACCTTGCCTGAATTAAACAGCAAAAAAACAGCTTTTGGATCCTTCATCCTGAAAACAAGACCTGGAAACCTCGATTTATTGTATTCGGCATTCTCAAGTTTTGATTTAATATCATTCAGATCCAGATTATCTGAAAGTTTCATGGTGGAAACCACATTTTCAATTTTAAAACCGGTTGATTTCATCTTTATTTCCTTCGAATCTTGATATTGGAACGAATAACGATAACTGTTTTGAGATAAATTTAAGGTATGTGAACTACGCAACCCTAAAGAGCTTGCGCGTCTTGCGTCATCATGACTCTATTGAGTCCACTCGGACAAGCGTTAATTCCCGCAGTTCCTGCGGTACTTTTTGATCTTGCTAATATATCTCTTGCAGCATTAGTGTCCCTATCCAGAACAAGACCACAGAAAGGACATGAATGTATCCTCACTGAAAGGTCTTTCGGTACTGGACTATCACATCCACTGCAATTCTGTGATGTTCCTTTCGGATTG
>CABMCA010000107.1 GCA_902384525.1 uncultured archaeon | reverse complement strand
ATAATGTGCAGCCGTAGAACACATCTACGTCCTCGTCATGAAGGCCGCGGGTTATTGCATCTCTTGCCTCATATATATTTATTGCTTCTTCTCTTCGTTTTTCAACTTCATCAGGATCAGTTATATATGTGGCATCGATCTTCTCAATAAAAGATAATTCATTCTTAAAAAGCATCATTGTGGCTTTAGCTATCTGCTCAAAAGATGTGAGACCCTTCTTTATAGCATCCTTGTTAACCCTCACCCACACATCATACCGCTGGTTAAGATGCATATAACCCTAGATATAATTCGGGAAATCGTGGTTTCGCCTTTCCACGATCGCCTCAAGGTCAGGTTCCAATAGTTTTCCTGCAACCCGGTATATCATCGCATAAGGATGACGTGAGCCATCCTGCATCTGGGAGAGGTCGGGGCCAATAAGAGTAAATTTTCCGTCCTCTATTTCATCTAATCCTGCTGCCCTTACAAGCTCAAATCCACGCGATTTTGGGCCTGCAAGTTCAACAAACATATCATCTTTCCGTACACGTTCACCCTCGAACATGGGTGAGATTTCAAAGGGAAATTCGTTTGCCATAATTATCGTCCTTTTTCTGTTAATTTTATTTAATATATTATTTTGGTAACTGGGCTATAATTTCATCAAGTGCTGCAATGAATACGTCCTGCTTGAGATTGCCGAATGACATATCTGCATTCGGATGATAGTATTTATCTATAGAAATTACTTTAATATTTGAGAAATTCTTAAGAGCAGATATGGCCTGGGAAGCATAATAATAGGTAATTCCGAAAAATACTACAAGGTCATACCCTCCTTTTCCATCAAGTCCTGGCCATTGGGGGTCGCAAAGATATGATGCAAGCGCATGCATATTCATATAATGCGCATCAAGTCCCTTATCAGCGAGGTATTTATAAGAGCCACCAACAGAAGCTATCTGTATCCCGGCTTTTCCCATTGTGACAACCCGTGCCAACACATCTTCAGAATCGATCTTTGAACCCACGATCAATAGAGGGCGTTTTGCCCTGGCAAGCATTTTTCCGGGAACTGCTGGCATCACTGCGCGAGCCATTTTGGGTCCGGGAATATTGCCTGTTTGATAAGGCACAGCCTGGCGGGTAGTGTCAATTACCTTTGCTTCCTGTTTTTTTACGGTCTTGCCAGCTTGATTTACAGAATTTTTCCCAGAGGTTTCAACAATTTGTTCAGATAATTTGGGAATAATTTGAGTACGGCTCATCTCCCGTGGATCTGTTTCAAAAAGGTGTCCCGAAGATTTTGCAGGCTTTTCTTTAGGCTTTACCTGAGACTTCTTAGCGTTCATTTCTTGACCTCCTTGCACAGGCGGGGAACATTAGTGGGCTGGAATGAAACATCAACTTTCCTGAGCGGCCCTTCAAGTATTTTCTTTTTCTCCCAATCGATCTTCCATCCTTTCTCTTCCAGCAGTTTCATTAGTTGCTCCCTTTTAGCTACTGGAAGGTCTGCTTCATTTCGTACATAAATATGCCAGTCATCCGGTAACTTTTTCAGGTACTTTTCACTCAATTCAATATAATGAGTGAGCTTTATTGCACGTCCAAGACTGTTATCGCTTGGCCTGAAACATAGTTTGGCAAGAAGCGGCATAAGTTCATCCTTTGTTTCTGCTGTTATCATGAGGTGCTCAGGTGCAGGTTCGATATTGATGACAGAACCGTCTCTTCCATCAAGAACATTCCAGGTCTCTTTCCTGTAAGGTTTGCCGATAAAAGCTCTCCTGTATTTGGTTCCATGAGGCCCTGTAACCACAGGGATACCAAGCCTGTTGCAGCCGGTTCCGATAGCGAATGCTTTCTGGGAATAAGCTCCCCAGGCTATTCCTACGGCTCCAACCCTGTTCAGGACGTAATCCGCAATTTCTTCCCAGTTGCCTTTTGTCTTTCTTCCTGCAAATATCGAAGCCACTTTTATTGTTGTGGCAGCTATGTGGGCATTTGAAACGCATGAACCTGTGTTAAGAAGGTTGCCTTTGACGAATCTTCCGGGATAGCGCTCATAAAGGGTCTTACCATCTTTATCTTTGAACATTCCCACATCCATGGCAGAGCAGCCCGAAGTAATTATAATATAACTGCGCTGTATCATCTCTTCAACAATATCATAAACATCCTTCGTGCCGTCCGGATAATTGCCGCATCCTACAAAAGCAAGCACTCCCGGCGTTGTTCCAAGGACAAGATTGCGCCCTTCCTCACGTATCTCAGGGTCTCCGATCTGTCCTCTCCCGATCCGCATTTTACCTTTTTCTTCTCTTATCACACGCTGTGAAGCTTTCTCGATAACATTCAACACAGGTATGTCAGCAGGGCAGCTGTAATCACATCGTCCGCATCCAACACATTTATCATGCAGTATCTCAAAAAGCGAAAGGTCGCCGTTTACCGCAGCCGCCATAGCATCTGAAATCGGGAGACTCTGCGGGCAGTCACGTGTGCACTGGAGACATTTTGTACATTTTGCAACAAGTTTCTTGAATTCCTCATCATCCGGAAGCGCAGTTAATCCTTTGGCTTTCCTTATTGGCCCCATCTTCATTGCAAGTTTCGGGACAAGTTCCCCGATCTTTTCAAAATCAAGAAGCACTACGCCGGGCTGTTTTCCACTCACAAGGTCATCGATGATAGCATCCACGCTGTCATTTGACCTGTCCTGTAATCCGTAGGTGATTTTTTCATTCGTGGCAATTACAGGGATATGAAGTTTTTGTGCTTCCTTTAATATATCTGCCCTGACGCATTGTTCGTCAGTGACCAGAACATCGGGTATTCCGGACCTGATATATTTAAGTTCCTTGCTCATGGAACCGATGATCTTTGCAGATTTATTATAACGGGTCATATCATGGGCCGTGCAGCACAATCCTGCGATCTCGATCTTATCGAACTGCCCGTTCTTATCCATATAATCAAGAATATATGCCGGAGCCGCAATATTATGCCCGACACAGATAACAACGGGTTTTTTGGAATCCAATATTCCCATCCCGATCTCTGCCATCGGGGCTTTTTCATCCGATTTTGGGAATCCAAGGCATGAAATCTGGATGATATCTGCGACTTCCATACCAAGAAGATCAAGCATCCCTGCATGAAGGGCCTTGGATTCAAAGTCCCGCGCTGCCCCTTCCTGGCCTGTATTTGTAGTAGCAATGAGCTGTGTTAACTGCTCTTCCACATAATCAAGAACAGGACGGAAATCACCAATTGTCTTTGGTTGTATTCCCATTATTGTTTCAGTAAGAGGCGCCTGCAGGTTGCTTGGACCGACGTCAATTTTAAAATCTTCCCCGTACTTCTTTATGAGATAATTCAGGAGATGTCTCCCGTGAGCTGAGTGGCACGCAGCACCCATAATACTTGTCATCAGCGCCTGCCGTGCCGACTGTCCCTCCAGGTCTATTCCGCATGCTCCCTCCTTATTCCCTGTAAGGTCACATTTACCATATGTGCAGAAATCACACGTATCGCCTGTCGGTGTATAAACCGGATTATACCGGTCAATAATACGATAATCCCAATTTCGAAGACCTATGATTTCAGGTCTGGGTGTAGGCCCTTCGAGAATCTGTTCTTCTGCGCCTACTTTACCTATGTTTATCTGGACGTTCTCCAATTCTTCTATTACAAAACTTCCTTTCTTTGGGGTCATTTATTTTCTCCGCTGATTACAAATATTTGAATAAGCTTTTCTCCTATCCTCACTACCTCATATGCTATTATAATTTACCAATGCTTTTTGAATCCTTCTATTTTTTTAATTAATTATATCGTAAATCACATCATCATATTTATATTTTATCATATTTTATCATTATCATCCATTATATTTTTTAAAACATTAGTATTATCTGATAAAAAAAACAATCAGAACTCAGCCGATGAATATTCACTATAAAAATACAATTATCAAAACAAATCACCACGTTTATGAACCGGCAGAAGATTCTTTTCTGCTGGCAGAGGCGGCTTTGGATCAGATAAAAGGTTCGGAACGGATTTTAGAAGTCGGATGTGGAAGTGGCATAATCTCAGCGGTTATTAAGAACAATACAGGTGCAAGGGTCACAGGGATAGACATAAATCCTTATGCAGCAGCATGCACAAGAGATAATGGAGTTGAAGCAATAAGGGGAGACTTATTGAACTGTATAAGGGGGAAATTTGATATAATAATATTCAATCCGCCTTATCTTCCGACGGATGAATCTGAACGGACGAAGGACTGGATAAATATTGCACTGGATGGAGGGTCTGATGGCAGGCAAATAATCAACAGGTTCCTTGAGGATGCGGGTTCTTATCTTGTTGATAATGGGCGGATCTTGATGCTTTTATCCTCATTTACGGGGATAGAAAAAGTAAAATCAAAGATGAAGTCGTTGGGTTATGAAATAGAAGAAAAGAACACAGAGAGAATCAGTTTTGAGCAACTATTAGTCATAGCAGCAACAAAGATTAGATAATATCTCGACCACATCTCATTTTTTGACCATAGCTAACACTGTAATCAAAAAATTAGTCCCTTCTTTCCCCGATTTTAGACTTCTATCTCTGCAAATCTGTCAATGTCTGTCCTGTGACCCCAGATATCCCCGGTTAACAGTTTTATATTTTTCATTTTTAAAAGCGTTTTTGTAGTATTTGATATTGTTTTCTGGTAAGATGACGGCAACTGTATTCTCTTTAATTTTGACGCTTTGTTTACTAGTTCGAATATGTTTTTTTCAGATGGCCTGAAACAGAAATGTACGTTTTCTTCTTTTCCTTCAACATCTTTGAGGTCTTCCTCGGAGCCAATAATTCTGAAAACTACTTTAATAAGATTATTATTAGTGATTCATACTATTTATATTTTTTACTTTCGAAAATTCATCCACACGGATATGGGAATATTAATGGGCTTAAAAGACGTTGGTACTTACATGGAGTCGCTACGCAAGAACACTCAATTGATCGTGGCACTGGATGTCACTGATAAGAAAAAAGCCCGGGCCATATCAAAAGAGACTGCCAACTATGTTGATGCAATCAAGATCGGCTATCCGCTTGTGCTGGGCGCAGGATTGGAGATAATCAATGATATCTGTGAATTTGCTCCTGTAATTGCCGATTTTAAAGTCGCTGATATTCCGAATACTGACAGGCTGATATGCACCCGGACTTTTGAGGCTGGAGCAAGCGCGGTTATCGTCCATGGTTTTACAGGGCATGACAGCGTTTTGGAATGCGTCAAAACAGCGACGGGTTTCCAGGCAGACATATTTGTGGTCACGGAAATGAGCCATCCGGGCGCGGTCGAATTCATGCAGCCAAAAGCCCTCGAACTTGCCTCACTTGCCGTAGAATGCAAAACTTCAGGTGTTGTAGCTCCTGCCACGCGTCCTGAAAGATTGAGAAAGATACGGGATATTGTTGGTGATCTTACAATCATCTCACCTGGCGTTGGCGCACAGGGAGGAAGCGCAGCCGATACGATAAAAGCAGGCGCTGATTATGTTATTGTGGGCAGGAGCATTTATAATTCCAAGAATCCGGGAATTGAAGCTGAAAAGATAGTGAAAGAGATAGAGAAGTGCCGATGATGAGAAAAATTATGGCTGAATCGTGATGAGCCCTATGAGTACTGATGGCATTTATCTATATAGATAAGTCAATTGATATTGGTTAGGAAAGGATTATTCAAGCCGTCTTGCATCGTTGTCCCAAAAAGGGATAGAAGTAAGGATTATTACAAGCTATGTTGATTATAACATTGATTCTATCGAAATTCTCAAAGCTTCTAAGAATTCAAGCCTTATATTACGGGAGAAAAAGCAAAAATGTGGAATTTAACAAAGAGCGCATCGGGGAAATAATCAATAAAGTTCAAAAACTGATATCAGATATTGAAAAAGAATTGAACTGATTTTCTTGATTTGACTGCTCTTACGTTTGGACACCAGCCCATCATTTTTCTTAAGATATAATCTATATTTATTGTCATGCCAGCCCCTTCAACTTCTCAAAAAGTTCTTCAGCCAGCTTCGTTGGATCATCGGTTTTCTCAAGCTTAAGCTTCATCTCGTCTGCAAAATCCCACAGCAGTTCAATGCATTGTGCATATCTTGTACAGGTACCGCAATTCCCTTCATGCTCATACCATACCTGCATTCCATGTTTTGCAGATACAAAAATTATGGCGCTGGCATTAAAAGGCACAGAATGCCCGAACAGGATTCCCCGCTCCATGTTTATCTTCTCTATCTCTATCTGGTTCGCACGTGCCATCTCAAGAAGGGTTTTTTCTATTCTTTCATCCATCGTGAGGAGCGCCTTTGAAACAGCCTGTTTGGAGATATTGAACAGGCGAGCTATGTCTATGCTGAGAATACCGCTGCGCCTCAGCCTCCAGAATTCAAACTGTCTGTCATTTAAAGGAATGAACATGTGTCAATATATGAGTATTGACAATATAAAGATTATGACACATAATCTGGAAAAGTAAATTTATTCGTAGTTTAAGAAAATCTTTTATGGGTTTAATGCATGGATGATTGAAATACATCTAATAGAGCCTCTGCTTTCCAGTTCGCCATTTGCGGCGCATCTTAGCCTTCCTCTTAATGAGCCTCCCCAGGAGTTACAACTCAAAGTCATTCAGGTTACAGATGAAGATGAAATAATCCGATCATTTGCAAATGATCGGGCATGGCATATAAAGGAAGGGAATTACTCCAACCTGACTCTGGAGCTTGAATCTGATATAAATTTGTCACTTGAGCCGGGGCTTTACGTACTTGAGGTCTACCCAAAATGGAAAGAAAAAGGAAGCGTAAGCTAGTAAATGTGGAATAATCAGTATCTTATTATCATATTGCTGCAATAAGACCATTATTATGGGTGGTCTGGCGGGAAATAACTACCTGATCCTCCGCTAGTGTTTGGGTGTATGAATATTCCACCCTGATATTCAAAAACAGAGAAAATCAGTAGCAGAGGTGATGCCAGGTACAGGGGATTTCGAGAAAGCAATATCAAAGAGATGGCAACGACCATGGAAAAAGCAGCAGATAAGCTCAAATAATTTTTATTTCCTAGTTTTATTCCAGCCAGCCCCATGATCGGAGGAAGAATAAGAGGCATATGGAGACAATCAAAGAAGCAAAAGCCGCCAGTTGTGCAGTTCTCTTTGCTTTTTCAGCCACCTCTTCCTTTTTTGCCTCTCTTAAACAGACTGCGAATGCATGCGCAAAGATGCTCTCTGCAATAAATAAAGCTGCCAGTAACGATGCTATGAAAGACAGGCTCGCCAGTAATATCGCTTTCTTACGGTTATTGTTCATTCTGTATCATTTTCACTGCCATGCGTATTCCCCAACTTCAATCACTTTATTCTCGGTTAAATTAACGGTTACCGGGTAAACCTTCCCGGTTCCATTTACATGGATCAGCACCTGCATAGGTCCGATTCTCTTGCCCGTCATCCAGTTTTCATAATCCACAACCTCAACAATCTCATAATCTCTGCCTCCGATTTTTTCTTTGACCTGCGAATCAGCGAGGGTTATTTTTATCGCTTTGTTCTTGTCATCCTCTGACAAATTCATTGGAAGTGCAGGCTTTATAAATGAGTTCTTCAGAATGCGCATGACCCGTTTCTCTTTCAGGTCAACAAGCGGGGTTATCTCCATAATGTTTGTCCAGTCCTTGTTTCCGATGTATATCTGGACCCCCGGTAAATTCCAGGATATCTCATTTCCGTTCTCTGTAGCACTGCCGCTGGCCATACTTACTGAACCGATTTTGACTTCTTTTCCCCTCAGCATCTCCTGCACAGTTTTATTGCTCATCGCTATATTTACAGCTAAATTTTGGTCTTCTGTTAAATTATCAGGAACCTTCCATCCGGGAATTTCTTCATACGTTAAATTATCTGGAATTCTTGATGGGTATGGCTCGATATAAGGGGTAGTTTCTGGAATTACCACAAAAAGACTGGCTATCAAAATTACGACGATAACCACTGATGCCAGCAAAGCAATGCCAATCAGCAAATCCTGGCTGGAATCTGTTCTTTTAATGAGGAAATAATATATCAGTGCTCCGATAAACCCTGTAAAAATTATTACCAGAACCCAGATTAGCTTTACATTATTTCCGCCAACTGCGAAGTTGTCATCCTGCCTCTTCAGGCAATCTATCAGCATCCAGAGCCATAAAACAATCACAAAAACAAACACAGGAACAAAGAGAATCAAGAATACTTCACTCATGCCTATCATTTTTCATTCCTCCTCTCTCTTATTAGCTCTATGAGTAATTCGTTTTGCCTGCTGATTTCTGCCAAGGTCTCCTTTGAATATTCAAGCATATAAAAATTATAATTGTTATGGGCAGGCCCAGATCAATTGAGTATCTATCTGATTTTTCCTCTTTATTACCGCTGTTCATTCAATCGCCTCATCGGGAAATATTTCTTCATTTAATATCCCGTCCTCTGTCCATATCACCTTTATTTTTACCAGAGGCTCACATGCCATTATATCCTGCTTGCTCAACCCGCTTGCGTTAAATGTCGCATTCCCTTTAAATCCAGCCCAGCCTTCAGGTTTCAGATCCCCCAGTGCTCTACTTTTGTCATGAGCATTCAGCCTCGAAACGATTCCAGGGGGTAGAATAACATAGGCTGTGACGTTCTTCGCTGTTTTAACACCTGTATTTGCAATGCTTACAGTCCAGGAAATTTTTTGACTATCTGTTTGATTTTCACCTGAAGATCCTAAGGAGGCCCCGATATTTCCGGAAATTTTAGCTCCCTGGACTTCATCAGAAACGCATCCTGTTGTAACTGCAACTATTACCATCAGCGCAAATATTGTTGTGAAGTATCTCATTTCTGTAATTCCTCATCTATCTCTAATCATTTCTTTTTTCTGATTCTCTTGAAAGCCTGCAATATACAGTATATTCCCTGATATCGCAAAAGAAGGAAAATCCAGTGAACTTTGATGTGTCCAGATTATTTGTCCGCTATCTGTGGTAAAAAAGGTATGGCCAGCATCTTTACCCCACATATTCCAGTCTGCTGCCTGTGCTCCAGAGCTAAGATTGAATAACACAACAGCAGTAAAAATAAAAATTGTTGTAATTCTACTCATTTACCCTGACGTTTTAAATTCTTTATAGAATATTAGCATCGAAGCAGCCAATGAAATACTCCATAAGAACAATAAAAATATTGGGATATCAGGACCGCCAATCATTTCTCCGATGATCTTTACCATTGGATAAAACCCCAGTACCACCAGGGGCAGTGCAAGCTTTCCAGTTACTTCAACCATTTGTATCTCTTTTTATGGGTTAATTTATTTTTTCTGAACTGTTTAATTATTTTCACGGTAGCATACCTTATATATTTTCTGTGACAATCCTTTTCAAATCTTAACATGAAATAGTGGAAGCTGCGATTCTACCGCCGTTCAATCGGAGACCTTTTCCAGTATACTCTCTATTTTTTCAACTTTTTTCTCAATTCGATCCATAGATTCTTTTAACAAAACTATTTTGGAATTTAAATCTGTAGATATTTCGGACTCTGAGGCCTTTGCATCCACGACTGCTGAATTAAGGTGTGGAAGTGCTCTGTTCAATTATTTGCCCGATAAGCCGCTTCTCTGCTTTATGCAGATGTTCCAGCAGAGTCGTCTTATGCATTCCAGCCTTTTTGGCAAGCTCGCCAGCATTGACTTTCCTGGGTTGGTCAAAATAGCCGCTATTGTACGCATGCAGGAGTATTTCTTTTTGCTTTCCGGTAAGGACTCTGAACACGCTGCTGATATGAGGGTCGTAATTTTGCACAGTCAAAACTTCAAATCCCCAGCCATTTTCCCTGGCTGCTGCTATGATATTGAACAATTCTTCAGATGAACCTACCATGCTGAATTGACATATGTCTCTCTCAAAAATAATGGGATACTCCAGTCTAAGATCAAATTTTCCTACGAACCTGGAAATCTCATCCGTAAACTTTCCTTTTACCAGGCAGGTATAATCTTTGCCTTCATTTGTTATAATGATCAAATCAGTGATGAAATCACTTTTTATCTCATTTATCCCAATTCCATCAGCCAGTGTAATATTGCAGACTTCGGTGTGCGCGGCGGGTGTAAAATTAAAAATCGAAATGGCTTCAAATCGTTCAACCATTCCGGTAAAGGGAATACAACAATGCAGGACATTACCTGCAGCACGTATAGTCATTTTCCTCATAGCCAGCTTATTTGTATGGTAACCTTATAAATATAACACTATATGTATGGGTAAAAATCTATCTCTTTTTAAAGCGTTTTATCTGGTACCATGAGAAAAATAATACAGAAGTTAATAAAATCAAGCAAAGGAGGCTGTTTTTATGCGGCTCAGTTTTCGTAAAAATAATCCCGAAGCGGGAGTTATCATTATCAGCGCAAGCTGCTGCATCCCCGGAATGGCTCCCTTTGATGAACAGGCTAAGCGTGTAGTGGAGCAGGCTGTCTCAGAGACGGATGTAAAAGTCCAGGTAAAAGTAATCCCTGCCAGCACTGCCTACTTCGGGGCAGTTCCCAAAGAGGTAATGACAAAAATAATAACCGAAGTCAATCAATCCGGCAGGATACCGCTTCCGGCTGTCCTGATTAACGGTAATATTGTCTCGTATGGTGTGCCGCAGGTTGAGGACATAAAAAAAGCACTTCTTGAAACTATGGATACAAAGGAAATCAAGGAGGATACAAAATGAATAAAGATCTCAAGCAGCTTATCCTGCCCCATGGAGAGACAAAGTACCTGTTCTTCGGCGGCAAAGGGGGAGTTGGAAAAACTACCGTCGCCACAGCTACAGCAGTGTGGTTCGCCGATCACGGCTATAGGACAACGATTGTCTCTACCGACCCCACTGTAAGCCTCTCGGCAATGTTTAACCAGGAGATAAAGGGAGATGCAAAGGTTCCAATTCGACATGTATCAAACCTGTGCGGGCTCAACATCAACCCGAATGACGCAAAAGGGGTATTCCTGGGGCGCCTTAATTCTGTTATAGGACAGATGGCAGGAACTTTTGGCAGTGATGTCGTCAGTACCCCCTGTATGGAGGAAATGGCAACCTTTGACCAGTTCGTAACCTTCCTGGAGGAGTCGGACAGCGATGTCATAGTCTTCGATACTGCCCCTACAGGCAAGACCTTGAGGGAACTTGCCATGCCTTTTAATTGGCAGGGTTCCTGCAGAAGCAGATCCAGGAAGGAAAGAAGCTGGCTCAAATGATGAATATGGACAGCAATTCTTTTGAAGATCTGGAACGGGATAAGCGGCGCTATGAAGAAGCTTTGAACGTCCTGGGGAATCGCTCTACCACTGTTTTCACCTTAGTGCTGCTGCCTGAACGGCTGCCTATCGAGGAAACGCAGAGTGCAATTACAGGGTTGAGCAAACTCGGCATCCCAATCCAGGCGCTTGTGGTAAACCAGGGCATTCTTCCTGAGGTCGTAGAAGGCAACCGCTTCCTGGCTGCAAGAGCGAAGTTGCAGTCCCGATACATGGAAGAAATAGAGACACGCTTTGGTGATTTGTTCAGGTCACGCCTGCCGCTGCTGGACAGGGATGTCTCGGATTTATCAACATTGCGAAAAGTGGCCGGGATGCTGTATGGAGAGTAGATGATGGAGACCATATGGTTGATCTTCTTGAACAACAATTTTTTAAATTGAGGTGTATATTATGAAAATGCCAACAATCGAAGACGCGCTTGAAATATCAGGAATAGAGGTACTTCATCCGGGCGGATATGAATTATCAAAAAGAATCGGTGAGATTGCAGATATAAAAGGAAAGAAAGTGCTGGATGTTGCATGCGGCAGGGGCGCATTTGCGTGCTATTATGCCAGGAACTTCAATACTAATGTTATTGGCGTTGATATAAACCCAAAGATGGTTGAAGCATCCATTGAACGTGCAAGAAAAGACGGCGTGGAACATCTCACGGAATTTAAAGTAGCTGATGCTCTTTCTTTGCCTTATCCTGATAGTTCTTTTGATGCCGTTATAAATGAGTGTGCAGTAGGATTGACCTCTGATCCGCAGAAATGCCTGAATGAGATGGTGAGAGTTGCAAAGTTAGGGGGAGATATAGTTATTCATGAGAGCACATGGCGCAAGCATCTCCCGGAAAATACAAAGCAGGAATTATCTTTGAGGCTGGGAACAGTACCTTATACACTTGATGAATGGGTCTCGATGATGAAAAAAGAAGGGGTGTTGGATATCTATTATGAAGACTGGTCGAGCATTGACAAAGCGCTTCTTAATATAAGAGAGGACAGGGTTGTAACAAGGCTGGAGGACATGTATTCTTTCAAGGAAAAGTATTTTAGCATATTTCCGAAAATATTGGTTAAGTATGGAATAAAAGGTCTTGTGTATCTTAATGAGTCAAATAAGATGTTTATGCCGCTTTATTATAATGGGACCTTCGGGTACTATCTAGTCAAAGGTAAAAAATATGCTTAAGCAAATAATGCTGTGGAATAAAGAAGTATCTGTGAGCGATCTACGAAAATTCTTGCTATCAACGGAAGCTCCAGGATAATAAGGGAACATTTCAAAACCACTTGCTCGGCAATTGTTTCGGTGTATAGCGTTTTATATAATCTATCGCAGCATCAGCAGATTCTGAAACATAATATAGCTCTTTATACTCTTTTTTCGCAAAATTCTCCTGATACCCTGTTTCAAATTGGGCTATCAAATTATCGTAATATCTATTAGTATTGATAAAAACAATCGGTTTATTATGAAGCTGGAGCTGCTTTAGGGTGAGTATCTCGATAATCTCTTCAAGTGTCCCAAAACCGCCGGGCAGCGCAATAAAAGCATCAGATTTCGATTCAATGATCTCTTTCCGGTCACGTAAATTATTTGATACTATTAATTCATCAGCCTCTTGATAGACAATGCCCTTTTCCACTAATGACTCAGGGATCACACCTGTAACCCTGGCTCCGTGGTTCTGCGCCGTTCTTGCTATTACTCCCATCAATCCGACATCTGCGCCGCCGAAGATCAAACCAAAACCTTCCTGGCCGAGTCTTTTTCCCAATTCTATAGTTGTATCACGGTACACAGAATTTACTGCTGAACTTGATGAACTGAAGACACAAACTGTTTTGATCATATTTTCACTTTTCATTATTTTCTTAAAGGTCATTCATATTATATAATTCATATTTCTTCATCGTGACAAAGTAAAATTAACGCAATTGCTCGAGCCGTTTTTATTGACCACAAAGACAGGATATGTTTGAGTCCCGGGTTTAAATTTAAGACCTGATAAAGGGCACACTGTGATCGGGGTTGTTTTAGGCAGAGGAAATGCACATGCACCTAAGAATTCAGGTATCACGAATTCAATAGTCCTGCCATCACTGGATACAAGCTTGTTAATGTAACCGACTTTAGATGTTCCGGGGCTGTCCTCAGGTGCCAGTCTGAAGGCGACGTTATTATCCCTGGCAGTAAAACCTGCGCCTGTGATAACAACTTTTGTTCCGGTCGTTCCGGCATCAGGTTGGATTGCAATGATTGTCGGAAATGTGCTCGCATTTGACGGCGGTGTCTGGTTAACCGGAGATACAGTTATTGCAGGAGCCGCATCCGTTCCATTAGATTGCACTTCTACCAGGAAGCCATAACTTGCTGAACCCTTTTCTGTCCACCAGGCGCCAATACTCAGAACATAAAGCCCGGGCTCAAGCGATAGCTCTATATCCTGTTCAGGTTCAAGAGTCAGGGTGAAATTCTTTGTTTGCAAGTGCCATATATCCCACCAGCGCCAGCCGCGCGCACTCAAATTAATTTGATTTTCAGGATCAACCCGAATTACATCGAAACGCAGTTCATAAGGAGGCTCATTAAGAGGCAAGCGTAGAAGTGCTGTGAAAGGTGAACCTGCAATCAATGGTTCCTGCGCTGTCGGTACTTCTCCCATGTCTGCGCAGAGAGCATTCCATGTATCCGTCCAACAATAGCTGCCTATTCCTGAAATCTGTTCTTTCCCATCTATCTTAAGGATTGCAGGTGGCGGCTCTATTTCTTTTTGGGATATCAAATATCCGCTTATTATAATTAAAAATACAGTTATAATTCCCGGGATTAAAATTTTGATCTTAGTTTTCATTTTTTCCCCTCCGCATCATTACAACGAGCAAACCGGTTAAGGCCATTAAAACACCGAATCCAGGCGATTCCGGACTCGCCTGCGCCGCTGGGGTTGCAGCATCCTGTTGTGGTATCGCATCTTCTACGCGGCGCAAGAAGTCCTTCAGTGATACTTTCTCACCACTTCTATCAAGCACCTCCTCATTTTCAACGATATACTTGCCCTGCGCCCAACCTGCAACGCTGAACTCACGTCCTGCCTTTTTCAGGAAAACCAGCACCTTCTCATTCTTCGTGAAATCCGGGGCATCTTCCACCCAGACGGTAAAACCCCATTTGCTTCCTCCTTGAGTGATTATTGTCAGCGTTTCCTGCCCTTCGCCGCCTTTAATATAGTTTTCAACAGAGAGCATTACATACGTATTAATTGGAGTCCTTTCCTGACTCCACCTGCTCTCCACATCTTTAATGTCTCCTATAACGATTACGTCAGCCTCTTTTGTCAGGTCTTCTACGCTCATTTTTACCATCAAAGCTGATACTACAGGTGTGGCTGCAAAAAGTATGAAAAGTAAAAGCACAAACGATACATGGATAAATTGTAACTGATCTTTCATCTTTATCATTTCAATCCCTCCTTCTACCGAAAATCTGTTTTAAAATCAGTGTGAGAAAAGCTACACCTGAAACGGTTGCATATAACTGAAACCAGCGTTTCAGTATAATGATTCTTACATGAACTTTATATATTTTCTGTGACATTCCCCTACAAATCCTGATATGAAACAATGGACAGCTTTAACACTGATGTTATTCCTGGCTTTTAACCATGTTGCCATCGCCAGTACCGGAGGCTATACGGTCGAGCCTCATGCACCACAGGATGGGCTGATAGACTCAACCGGCGCTGATGCAACCATCACCTTCTGGAACCTTCCCCTGTGGATTCAAATCGCCTGGCTTTCAGGATTAATATTCGCTTTTCTGGATTCCTTCAAGATATTTCCTTTATCAAAGAAAATCCTGGTATCTATTTCAGGGAGCTTATTTCAGAGTCGAAAATCAATAAAGGCACTGCTGAGTACCATTTGAAAATACTGGAAATGGCCGGGCTGATAACCAGCCTTCAAAATAAAGCATACAAACGATATTTTTTAAATGACTCAACCTTCTCCAGCAGGGAACAGGCAGTGTTATCTGCACTGAGAGAAAGAACGCCAAGGAAGATCTTAGTAACCCTTCTGGAAAATCCGGGATTATCACACGGGGAAATAGCCAATGCTGTTGGGATCAGCCGGCCTGCAGTAGCTTCGCATATGAAAACAATGGCAAAAAACGGAATTGTAATATCTGAGTACACAAGCACAACATTGAAACACTATATTTCCTCTGAATTTCTGCCGGTTGTCCAGAAATATAAATAACTCACAACCAAAATGTTATTCCCACATTAATATTATTACTTCCTCAATACAATAATAGTAGGGATGTACAAAATCAAAATAAGTAAGTCTATTATCGTTTATGTTTCTATTTTTGCATTTCTCGTTTTAATTTACAGCCTTATATTTGATTACCTGATGCTTAATTATGAAAACAAACAATACAATTTCATTACCGCAATTTACTGGGTAATTATAAGCATGACCACAGTTGGTTATGGGGATATTTATTTTAAATCGCCGATAGGGCATTTGTACACCATAGTTGTAGTCCTGTCAGGAATAGTAATATTTTTCGGCTACCTTTTTCCTCTTGTTGTGACCCCGCAGCTTGAAAAAAGCCTCAAGAAAGAGCTTCCTTCCAAAGTTCCGATTGATCTTAAAAGCCATATAATAATATGCGGTTATAACCAGCTTGTTGAAACACTAATAGTGGAACTTGAGGAATACAATATACCATTTGTAGTGATCGATGAAACCGAAAAAAATATCCATCATTTGATCTCAAGAAAAATAATCTGCGTTCATGGGGATGCATCGGATGAGAATGTTCTTTTGAATTCAAATATCTGTTCCGGCCGCATACTTATAGCGAACCATAATGATGAGAAAAATGCTGCTATAATCCTCACAGCAAAGGAATTGTGTGATATCAAAGTAATTTCACTTGTTGAAGATGTTGCTAAAGCCGGATACCTGAAATATGCAGGCGCTGACCAGGTAATTTCACCTAAAACATTATTCGGCACTTATATCGGAAGAAAAGCCGTTGATCCGCTCACAGACCATCTTGCAGGCGCCACACGATTCTTTGAAAATTTGAATATTGTGGAATTCCCTATCTATCCTAAAAGCCCCCTTATCTTAAAAAAACTAAAGGATGCAAAAATCCGAACAGAAACCGGAGCAAATATTGTAGGTCTGTGGACAATGGGCAGATTATCATTGAATCCAAAACCCGAAGATATAATTAAAGAAAATTCAGTACTTCTTGCAGTAGGTACTGAAAAACAGCTTGAAGCATTGAAAAAATTGACACGGTGACCATGAAAAAGCATTTTATACTTATCGGCTATGGCGATGTGGGAAGAAGTATAGCGACAGCACTTGAAAAAGCGCACGTTTATTTTGTTGTGATCGATACGAACGAATCGAAATTGAAAGATAAAGGATTTGAATACCATATTGGGAATGGCACAGATGAAGAAATTTTACGAAAAGCAGGGCTAACCAGTGCTTCGACTGTAATTATTGCCTTAAACAATGATGATGATATTATTTTTACAACACTTATTGCCAGGAATGTTAACCCTCACAGTATTATACTTGCAAGGGCAAATTCTACAAAATCGATCGACAAAATATACAGGGCGGGTGCAGATTATGTTGCTTCTCTATCCATAGTTGCAGGCCAGATGCTGGCGCATATTGCTCTCGGGCATGAGGAAGATAGTATTTTGATGCTCCAGGGCCTTGAAATTGGAAAATATCAAATAACCCCAGGATCGCCCCTTGCAGGAAAAAGCATTGCCGATGAAGGTATTCGTTCGAAAATAGGCTGCACCGTCATCGGGATCGAAGAGAATGGAAAGAATACCACTGATATTGATCCTTCGATCATCCTGACAGAGGGAATGACTCTTGCTATTATCGGCAACAGTGACCAGATCTCAAAGTTCAAGAAAGAGTACGAGAGATAATTACCTCATCATCTGCGGGCTCTTTGGCAATGGTTTTACTTTCGATGCAGCTTCCCAGTCCGCTTCATAAATATGCAGTGAGTTACAGAAATCCACAACCTTGACAAGTTTGAGGTTATTAGGCTCCAGGACTTCCCTTCTGATCATTGTAACAAGACCCACCATATTGCTATTCCAGGCTGCAAAAAGGTCCCGGGAGCGCCACATGCAGTGCATTTCAGCATTTCCCTCGCCAATTACCCTTACCCAGATCCTCTGCAGGCAGGGCTGGTCTTCCGGAACAAAAAGGTCGCGCTCCGGTATCCATGTTATTGCCTGCCGCCTTCTTGAAACACCCTTTGGTAAAAGGTCTTTAATCGCTTTTAGCTGGTCAACATCCTTGCCGCGTGATGGATAATTTATGAGCCGATCCATGTAATTATACTCAAAACCCTGTTTTTTCCAGTCATAATCCCTTTCCCACTGCCGCAGATACTCCTTCACATGCAATTCCTTTGTAGGGAACTGTGGGTGCAGCATGGGTTCTGCAAAAGGCTCGCGAATTTCAATGACCGAACAGATATCCTTTGACATGGGGCCATACTCCGTTTTTATTTCCATGCCGTTTTTAATGACAAAATTCACAGCCTGCGCCCATGCATCGGCAAGACCATATGCCTGAATAAGGTTTGTGGGTGGATATTTCATGCTCATCTGTATTTACTGAAGATGATATTAGTCTTGCGATGGGAAATTGATTTTTGAAGGTGAATTTTTTTGATTTAAGGGTATATAAGTTAGAGATTTGGAACAAAGTTATTTAAAGAGGTCAGTTGAGAATAAACCTGTAAAAAAATTAAAATTAATCAATATGATAATCACCAAGCATGCCTTTTTCAGGATGCAGCAAAGAGGAATAGATGAAAATGTTGTAGCTTCTGCCATCCTGAACCCTGATGAAGCCAGTGAGAGCTTTGGAAAGCGTAGATTGGCGAGGAAAATAATAGGCGATAAAACCCTCGAAGTAGTATATATAAAGGAAGATGATATTATAGTAATTACCGTTTATTGGTTAGAGGAAGTATGAATATAACGTACGATAAAGATGCCGATTGCTTATATATCCAATTCCAGCAGGGTAAGGTTCAAAAGACAAAGAAAATTGAAGAAGGTATCCTGGTGGATCTTGACGACAAAGGTAGAATATTCGGAATCGAGATCGTCGGAGTATCGGAAAGAATGTCCATTGCTTCTCTTGGTAAAATTAATATAGATATGCCAGTTGAAGGGGTTCCAGCACAATAATAAGATAAATCCCGTGACAACAATATTTTGTCTATTATCCCTATACCATTTTTCAATACAAAATTCACATCCTCAGCCTATGCGTAAACAAGAGAACATGTTTCATCACACTGTTGCGAGACTTCATGAATCGATGTATGCTGTGTTCTTATCGATACTTCTTGTGCAGGAAAAATAGATTATTTCACTGCGTAAATCAATTTCTGACAATGCCAGTATTATTTAGAAACTTCTGTTCACATTCTGCAACAAGTATTTTATACTTTAGCATTTGATTTTCGCAAAATTCCATCACATCTGTATCTTTAAAATCGACAAAGAAACGCCGAACAGTTTTTGGACTGATTTGTTTTTGAGGAGTATATGTTAATTCATTTTTTTCGAGTATCTCAACATCTGTTTCAGGTTCTTTGGCAGGAACGATTCTTGCCTTGCCGGTTATAATGCGTTCACGAGTTGCTCCTATTTTCACAGGTTCTCTGTGAACATCCTCCGATCTTGCCTTATTAAGATATTTTAGTTCTAGTTCTTTGTCCATTTTTATTTGCTGGAGACAATACCAAGCAGGAAAGCCATCTCTGTGTTTATATTTCTTTTGCATATAAAATGTAATACTTCGGGCAGCGGATAAAAAGGCACTGAGATTATAAGAAAAAATATCATCATCTTCAAACGTATTTTTCATTATAGAAATAAAGTGATATGCTTCGTTCATTTTATGCCTAGTTGGATTTTCAATCATATTATTATCCTAACTATTTCTTTCACTAATCTCTTTTCTTCCTCTTCAATTATTACTTCTTCCTCAGGATTTAGTAGGAACATTTCAATAATTCTTCTCATCGGTTTAACTTTCTATGTAAATTAAGCTTCAGAAGATAATTATTTCCCTTTCAAATACTCATCAATCGCCCTTGCCGCAATCTTCCCCGCGCCCATTGCGCTTATCACAGTTGCTGCGCCTGTCACTGCATCGCCTCCTGCGAAAACTCCTTCTTTTGTGGTCGCGCCGTTTTCTTTTGCGATGATCGTCCCGTGTTTTGACATCTCAAGCCCTTTCGTGGTCCGTGGCACAAGAGGATTCGGGGATGTCCCGATAGCGATTATCACAACATCTGCTTCTATCTTATGTTCCGTTCCCGCAAGAGGCATGGGCTTGCATCTTCCGGACTCATCTGGCTCGCACAGGTACATATTGATGCATTCAATATCAGTGACCCAGTTTTTGGCATCGCCATTGAGCCTTACGGGATTTGTGAGAAGCCTGAACTTGATGCCTTCTTCTTTTGCATGTTCTATCTCTTCAGCACGCGCCGGCATTTCCTCTTCTCCCCGCCTGTAAACGATCGTGACCTCATCTGCTCCGAGCCGCAGGGCGCACCTGGCAGAATCCATTGCCACATTGCCTCCGCCCACAACGACCACATGTTTACCTTTCTTGATCGGTGTATCATAATCCGGGAATTTGTAGGATTTCATAAGATTTACACGCGTCAGGAATTCGTTTGCCGAATATACGCCATTTAAGTTCTCTCCATCAATATTAAGGAACATTGGCAATCCTGCGCCAGTTCCGAGAAACACGGCATCGAAATCGGATAATAATTCATCGACAGTATCGATTTTCCCGATCACAGAATCAAGAAGAAACGTAACTCCTAGTTTTTTAACATACTCCACTTCTGCACGAACGATATCTTTCGGAAGCCGGAATTCCGGGATCCCATATGTAAGAACGCCTCCTGCAGCGTGAAGCGCCTCAAAGATCGTAACCGAATGACCCACTCTTGCAAGGTCTGCCGCTGCTGTTAGTCCGGCAGGTCCTGAACCAACGATCGCGACTTTCTTTCCAGTTGGCTCTGGCTTTTTGGGTATTTCTGCTTTCAACTTACGCTCATAATCCGAAACAAAACGTTCAAGCCGGCCTATAGATACCGGTCCTCCCTTCTTGCCAAGAATACATAATGCTTCGCACTGGCTTTCCTGGGGGCATACACGCCCGCAGATCGCAGGAAGCGCGTTCACGCTCTTAATCTCTTTTATCGCGCTGTCAAAATCACCTATTGATACATACTTGACAAAATCAGGGATCCTGACTTCAACAGGGCAGCCTTCGATGCATTTTGGTTTTTTGCACTGGAGGCATCTTTTTGCCTCTTCTATTGCCTGATCATCAGTGAAACCAAGCGCAACTTCATTGAAATTAGAGCGGCGTACCTTCGGGTCCTGCTCTGGCATCTTCTGGCGATCTAACATTTGCATCCCTCCCTCTCACATTTATATTTCTCAAATGCAATCTTTTCCTCAGGCTGGTAGATAGCAAGCCTGTTCATGAGTAACGTAAAATCCACAAGATGCGCATCAAATTCCGGCCCATCCACGCATGCAAACTTAGTTTCATTGCCGACAAGCACCCTGCAGGCGCCGCACATACCTGTCCCATCCACCATTATTGAATTAAGACTGACTATGGTCTTAACATTAAATGGCTTTGTAACACCTGCTACAGCCCGCATCATTACTGGTGGACCTATGGCGATCACCCTATCCACTATAGTTGCGCTTTCAAGTATTTTTTTAACAATATCAGTCACAAAACCATGGTGACCTTTTGAACCATCATCCGTTGTAATATACAGTTCATCGCTGAACTCTCTCATTTTATCTTCCCATAACAGGAGATTTGCACTTCGTGCGCCGATGATGGAGATTACTTTATTCCCGGCTTCCTTAAAAGCCCTGGCCTGCGGGAAAACAGGCGCAACACCCACGCCTCCCCCCACGAGAATTACTGTTCCTTCATTTTCAATATGCGCCGGATTCCCCAGTGGCCCGATGAAATCCAGAAGATCATTACCTTCTTTCAGTGTTGACAATTGTGTGGTCGTTTTTCCCATTGCCTGGAAGATCATCGTAATAGTTCCTTTTTTCCTGTCAAAATCAGCGATCGTAAGAGGTATCCTTTCACCTGTTTCATCAATCCTCAGGATGACGAACTGTCCGGGCTGTGCTTTCCTGGCAATACGGGGAGCGCTTATATCCATCAAATGGATCGTAGGAACAAGTTCCTGTTTCTTTAAGATCTTAAATGGCATTTTTTCATCTCTATATGAAGGCTCTAAGTGGGTTTGGAATATAAAAATTATCCGTTTCTTGATTCATGAAATACCATCGAAAAGTTTTTCAATAATATCATGGTAAAGTATTATTAATTAAAATGTATAGCTAAATGGAGATATTATGGACATAAAAAAGAAAAGTATGACCAATCAGCGTTATGTGTTAGTCACTATAATGACTTTGATTTTAATTATGATGTCAACTGGTACAACCTTTGCAAAAGTAAATTTGGATCAGACAAAAACAATCGATTTGAATAAGTTTTATGAAATCCCAATGAATGAGGTAAAAGCAGGAGATGTCATGAATGTAGATCTTCAGGTCACATCCGGCAGTCCGATCGATGTCTTATTGATGAAGTCCTCAGATTATCCGGAATATTTAAACTCTGTAAAACAGCGTGGTACGATCAATTATCTTGTTAATGGTTCGTCTTTAGCAACCACAAGTATAAAATATAGTTATAAGTTTCCTGAAAATGGTGATTATTATCTTGTTTTTGATAATACGGATGTACCAAAAGGAGGAGGATCACCTACAAATCAGGTAGAAATTAATTTAAAAGTTTCAGTAGTAACACCTGCCCCCACAGAGCAGCCAAAGACATCAGGATTTGAAGCCATTCTGGCTGTTTTTGTTATATTTGTCCTGATAATGTGGAAAAAATAATCAATATATTATTACGTTTTTTACTTATATTATTTTTTTCCGAAGTGTTCAAATCCGCACCCTTTAAGTGGTTCGATCCCATCCAATCTTTCAATGAAAACGCCTTCTTTTATGACCTCCCCTATTACGGTAAATGAACAGGCATTCCTGGCTTTATTGATCTTATCAGGCGGAACTGTGAACAATAACTCAAAATCCCCGCCAGTAAAAACAGCGGCCTCAAACAATTCATCGCCTTTTAATTTTTTTTTGACATCCATGAGAACAGGAAGCTTATCTTCATATATTTTGAATCCCACGCCACTTGCTTTTGCAAGATCATGAAGTGATAACGCAAGCCCATCGCTTATATCCATCATCGATGTTACAGCATGTGTTTTTGCAAGAGCTATACCTTCATTTATTCTGGGTATGGGTTCAAAGAGGGCTTTTAGTATCTCCTGATCTACATTAATATTTTTTTTCAATAAAACCAGTGCAGCTCCTGCAGTACCAAGATTTCCTGTTACACATACAATGTCACCAGTATTTGCCCCGCTTCTCCTTATAAGTAAGTCTTTATTTACAAGTCCAAGCGCAGTCCCCGTCATCGTTAGTTCCTCATGTGAATCCATATCACCTCCGATGACCTGTGTCCCGAAACTTCGTGCGCAAGTATCCATACCTTTTATGATATCATCAAAAAAATCAAGCTCTGTATCGGGGGGAACACCAATAGCCATTAAAATCCCAAGTGGATTAGCTCCTTTTGAAGCAAGATCGCTCAGGTTTACAGCCACCGACATCCATCCTATCTGCCAGCCTGACATTTGCTGTGGAAAATCCGTCTTTCGATGAAGCATATCGGTTGTCGCAAGAAGATAATCGTCTCCTCCTATATCGAGAACCGCGCAATCATCATCACCTGCGCCAACCACCGTATTTTTTCCATGTCTTGTGAGTGATCCTGTAATATGTTCAATTAAGACGCGCTCGTTGAGTTCACGGATTTTCATTTGGTGATATTTTGATTTATATATGTTATAGCTTTTCCCACAGCTACATTTTTTCAACTATCCCAATTATTTCTTTGATATCATTTATTACAATATCCGCTTCCTCGCAAAGAAGAGGAGGACACTCCCCTGTCTGCTGTATAGAGAGTACGCTTAAATCAGCAGCGCGAAATGCAAGGATATCATTGATACCATCTCCCACCATTACTACTTTATCATATTGTTCTTTCAATCTTTTCACGATCCCCTCTTTCTTCTTTGGCGTTGAGATCTCATATACGCATTCAAGAGGAACACAGACATTTTTTGCAAGCGGCTGGAGGTTTCGCATACTGTCACCTGATGCTATATATACGGCTATGCCCTGGTCTGTAAGGTTCTGTATCACAGAATAGCTGCTGGAATAGATTTTTCCACCTGTGCAGATGACATACGGGATGCTTCTTGTTTCCACATCGATTATGAGCCCAACACCCATATAGAAAATATTCTTGCATCTTTGTTTGACAGCAGCCATCACATCCTGAAGATCAGACATTGTTGCCTTTGTATCGCTTTTCACAACCGATATGGCAGTATTGCTATCTACCTGGGCCCTTGAGCAGCCAACATCGATGCCTATATTGTATTTATATATAAAGTCGGAAACCAGCATATCCGGCGGGCATTTTTCGAGCCTGTTAGAATCGATCTGCATTACAAGAAGTGCGCAATATGGTTTTTTACCAACAAGTTCTGTTGAAACGACCTCATCTAGAATAGCGCCGGTATTTACGTTCTTTGCCACGCGGTACATGCGAAGAAGTGTTCCTGCACTGTCAAAGACTACAGCAATTTTCATAGCATACACATGTTTTTATGGATAATTATCTTTTCTAAGAAAATAAAGTATTTAAGTTTTCTCCTCAAAAAGATAAACAGAATTAAAGAACAAGTTTTATATACATCTTCTAAGAGTAAAATTATAGGAATGGTGGCCACGCTGTAAAGGAGCGGTTGCAATATAAGAAAAAGGTGGAAAAATGGTATCTGTTGACCACATTGGGAGTACCCTCAGGATGGTGCGGGAACATATATTATGGCCTTGTTGATGGCAGTATGTAACGCGGACGAGACACATGCGATGGGCGGCGCCTGTGTGGATGACAGGAGAAATGATATAAAAAATGATTTAATTTATTCATTTGATGAAAAGAAAATGTGGTGAAAAGAAAATGTTATTAAATAATTGCATTAGGAAAGTACCGCGAATAGTCTGTGGAATATCAATAATAATTATTCTAGGAATAATGTTGCTTTCATTTGAGGTGGCGGCGGCAGTTCCAATCGAACAATGGAATAAGACCTTTGGAGGGCCCTTTGATGATTATGCTTTTACAGTTCAGGAGACAGTTGATGGTGGATATATAATTGGAGGTGAATATGGTCACGATCCAAATGAGGAATTCGGGCCATATGCCTGGTTAATAAAAACAAATTCCAATGGCAGTCAGCAATGGAACAAGACAGATACTGACCAAGGTTTGTGGTCCCATGCAATAGATGTGCAGCAGACCGCAGATAGTGGATATATATATGGTTTAAATTTTGGCGCATATCAGTGGGATAGTTTTGAGGCGAGAAAGACCAATGCTCTTGGAGAAAGAATTTGGTCGTATTATCATGATGGTTTTGATGTGAGTGGATTTGTGCAAAAAACTAATGATGGAGGATTTATAATTGCCCTTAATGACGGCGCATACGAACCAATGTACCATGCCTTAATCAAGTTAAACGGTGCGGGTATTGAGCAGTGTAATAAAACATTCTATGATAAATACTTACTTGATGTCCAGCAAACTAGAGATGGGGGATTCATAATCTCAAATATGCATGAGTTGATAAAAACTGACGGAGCTGGCAATGTGTTATGGAATAAGTCCTTTAGTCTTGATTTCAATCATTCCCGGCAGACCATTGATGGCGGATATATCCTTGTAGGCAGTACAAATTCCATCGGAGCTAATGGTTCTGATACCTATATATTAAAAACTGACACTTTTGGCAATCAACAATGGATTAAGACGTTTGGGACAAGTATTAATGATTATGGAGAAGATATCCAGCAGACCACTGATGGCGGTTATATTATTGCAGGCTGGGCAGGCTCGACCAGTTATTCCTATGCCAAGTTGATTAAAACCGATGCTTCAGGTAACAAACAGTGGGAGAAGACCTTTGGAGGCGCAGGCTTTGATCATGCTAAATCCGTCAATCAAACATCAGACGGTGGTTACATAGTTGCAGGTGCAGGTGACACAAACTCTTTTGGAGCAGGCGGTTATGATGCATGGCTTGTCAAGTTTACGGTTGGATTGCCAAAAACCGGCGATATCAATGGTAATGGCCAAGTTACTCTTGTAGATGCAATATACCTGGCAAAGCATGTCGGGGGTTTCAGCGGATATGAGACGATTTCTGCTGATGGTGACATAAATGGTAACGGCCAAGTTACTCTTGTGGATGCAATATACCTGGCAAAACATGTCGGGGGATTCATAGGATATGAAAAAATATATTAAGAAAGATAGGCAAAAGGATTGTTTTCGTGCACGAAAAGAGAGTTTATGATGGGGTCTATCTTTCTTTTTTGAATTGTATTTTTTCCATCTCAATTATCTATAATGAGTATGAGCATCATTTTTATAATTACTACAGAATTAAAGAACAAGTTTTATATACATCTTCAAAGAGTTAAATTGTAGGAATGGTGGCCCGGCTGTAAAGGAGCGGGTTGCAAATTAAGGAACAGGTGGAAAAATGGTATATGATGATCACATTGGGAGAGGGCGTGTCCTCAAGATCGCGATTGGAATAATGGCGCTTGTATTAATGATGGCAGGAGGGGCAGGGGCTACCAAGTTCATCAGGAATGATGCAACTGGCGGCGACTGTACTTCATTTGGAACCTGGAATGCTGCGACAAAAACCTGCACTATGACAGCTGACCTGATTGAAACAATCCAGATAGACAGCAATGGTACGACTTTAGATGGCAATGGGTACCAAACAACAGGAGCAGGTTATTCCTCTGGCTATGGAGTTAACCTTACGGGAAGAAGCGGCGTCACTATCAAGAATCTGAACGTTGCACAGTATTACAATGGATTTTACCTCCTCAATTCTAACGATAATTATCTCATAGGCAACAAGGCATCGGGCAACGTATACGTCGGCATCTATCTATCCGGTTCCAGCAACAACAGGCTGAGCAGTAACAATGCCAATTCGAACTTTGATAACGGCATCTATCTGGACCATTCCAACAACAATGCGCTAAGCGGCAACACTGCCAACTCGAATTTAGGCCATGATGGCATCATCCTGTATTCTTCAGACAACAACACGCTGAGCGGCAACACTGCCAACTCGAACCCCTATCGCGGCATCGAGTTGGATTATTCAAAAATTAATAATCTCACAGGCAACATTGCTAACTCGAACAAAAATTTCGACGGCATCTATCTGTTCTCTTCCAGCAGCAACACGCTGAGCGGCAACACTGCCAACTCGAACAACGGCAACGGAATCTATCTGTAATATTAAAACAAAAGCAACAGGATGAGCGGCAACAATGAAACCAAAAACAACGTCAAAGGCATCTATCTGTAAGATTACAGAAACAGCAACACGCTGAAGGGAAACAATGCCAGCTCGAACAATGGCAACGGCATCTATCTGTATTTTTACAGCAGCAGCAATACGTTGAGCGGCAACAATGCCTCGAACAACAAGCAAGGAGGCATCCGACTGGAAACTAACACAGACTCCAACACGGTGAGCGGCAACATTGCCAGCTCGAACAGCGTCAATGGAATCTATCTGTCCGGTTCCAACAACATCATCTATAATAACTACTTCAATAATACCATCAATTCGGTCATTTACACGGGCAGCAACACTTGGAACACTGCTAAAATCCCTGGCACGAACATTATCGGAGGCCCCTATCTCGGCGGAAACTTTTGGGCTTATCCGAACGGCACAGGCTTCAGCCAGACATGCACGGATGCAGATAAAGAGGGGATTTGTGATTCTCAATATACTCTTGATAGTAACAACATTGACTACCTGCCGCTTGCAAAGAATACGGTTGGATTGCCAAAAACCGGCGATATAAATGGTAATGGACAAGTTACTCTTGTGGATGCGATATACCTGGCAAAACATGTCGGGGGTTTTAGCGGATATGAGAAAATTTATTATGAGGTTGAAATAAAGGAAAAAGAAAAATTTTGTCTTGTTTTTTCAATAAAAATATCAAAAGATGTATT
>CABMCA010000106.1 GCA_902384525.1 uncultured archaeon | reverse complement strand
GTATATGTTAACCATTCTCCAGGAAGAGTCCAACCGATGTTATATCCTCCCCCGATATCTGAAGTTTCTTCAATATCTACACCATCTGCGGGTCTATACTGATTCCCTAGATTTGCTGCTTCTGTGTCATGATATGCAATGCCTTCGCCGCCGTTGTCAAAATTTTCTGCCTGGATAGTGCCCGGCACTTTTACAGCAGTTCCGCTATAAGGCGTCTGGCTGGTAGCTGCTGAAGATGTTGATACCAAAATCAATAGTATATTAAATATAATAAATCCTGGCTTTATATATCTAATTATTTTTGATTTTATCTGTTCATTGTTCATTTTTTAATCTCCGTTTTATTGTTTTCATTTTGATCCCATCGTTTATTGTTTAATTTTTTTATTTTTCATCATCGTCATTATCACAACTATAATTTAATTTTCTTGTTATTTGAATGATATTTGTTCTTATACTTAAACATTATGATCATCACAATAATCGTTATAATTAAAATTCGTGTAGCTCTAAATTGTTTTTGTATGTATAATCCTGACTTATTCAATAATAAAATTAGGATTTTCTTGATATGTCAAGTTTTTTATTAATTTCAATAGTAATTGCTTCGTCGATATTATGTATTTATTTAATATTTTCATTGAAATCACCAATTCACCCATATTTTTATAGAATAAAAGTAAATCGATAGTTTTATACGGTTTTTAAAGTTTTTAAAGATTTATTGGATTTATTTTCTATTTTTAATTCTTCAATATACTTTTTTTTTGTTTTTAATGTAATAATAATTATTATTTAAATATTTTATATATTTATGCCTAGTGTTGGCTTTATGCAAAAATGTATTGGGCATATTTATTTCTTAGAGCAATGTTTAAATGTTAGTCTGGTTATGGGCAAATCAACGAAATATTATTAGCGAAATAATTTTCAGTATTAGGTTCTTTCTGTTTTCAAAATTAATCCTGCAAAACATTTATCATAATTGGAACTAAGAGGGAAAATCATGAAGCTTTTCGTCCCATCCCCAGGACATATCGACAGCCTCAAGGAATTATTGACCCAGAAAGAGAAGATATACTCTATTTTCATGGCAGGCTCCCCTGATTATATAGGTACGGGAAGGAGCAATCTTGCCTCCCCCCAGCTTGAGGACATAAAGGAACAGACTGAGTTCGCCCACAAGAACGGAGTAAAGATGGAACTTGTGCTGAATTCAAGCTGCATGGGAGGGCGCCAGCTTACGCCTGAAGGATACAGGACAAACCACTGGTATGTTGAAAAACTTGTGGATATCGGGATTGATTCCATTGTTGTTGCGGACCCTTATCTTGTTGAGACCATTTCACGGGATTTTGATGTGGATGTTGTAGTATCGGTGCTTGCTTTTGTGGATTCCCCGCAAAAGGCCGAATTCTTCGAAGACCTTGGCGCAAAATCAATAGTAATTGATTCAAATGTAAACCGGCATTTTGATGTTCTTCATGCAATCAGGGATTCTGTGGATTGCGAATTAAAGCTTCTTGTGAATGAAGGGTGCCTTTACCGCTGCCCATTCAGGTATGCGCATTTTAACTTCTTTTCTCATGCTTTCGGGCCTGAACCAAGACCCAATGTGCTTGATGATTATTATTACTTAAAATGCCTTGAATTAAGGATTGAAAATCCCGAACTGATCATAAAATCCCCATGGATAAGACCTGAGGATATCAAGCTCTACAGAGATATCACTGATGTTTATAAGATCGGGGGCAGGACACATTTTGTGGACTGGATACTGAATTGCGTAAACGCATACTATAATGAAAGTTATGACGGGAATCTTATGGACATTCTGGATTGTCCCAAGGATTTGAAAGACCTGTATAACATTCCCAATAAAAGCCTGGATGGCATCCTGGAGAAACAATGGACTAACTGCAAAAAAGTATGCAACAAATGCGGTTATTGCAGGACACTTACAAAGAAAGTCACGCAGGTTTATTCAAATGGGGGAACAGAACACCAGATGTGTCTGCCATGGGAAACAGGGGCGGTGAAAACATGATTTTAGAAGAAATTTTGAAAAACAGGGCAGGTTTTGAAGAAAAGATTAGAAAGCTGATAGGCAGGCCAGTGCTTTTAATAGAGCTTGATATGTTTGCCCTGCCCTGCGGATGTTCAGGTATTACAGCAAATATGAGAGGGCTTGAATTTGATGACCTGGAAGTTTTTGAGCAGCAAATCCTGCCATTGGTCAAAGAAATGGCCGAAAACCTTGGAGTCAAGCCAACAGTGACATTTGCGCGTCTTGTGCCCGGAAGCTCCATCGTTGCATCGCTTAACTGGCGTACGCTATGCCCGCGATGCTATCCTGAATTTGCAAGAGGCGCGGGAAAAATGCCAAGACCGGATCTGTATATTCTGATGTTTGAAAGACGGAAATAGTATTATTCCAGTTTGAAAATATATTTCAGATGATAACCTTGCTACGATAAATGTGAGAACAATAATTATCAGTGCTTTAACAGGAGAGAAGTAACGGGTGCATAGATTCCATTCCCGCATTCAGAACACATTTTTCTCTTTGATGAATCACTCTTGATATGGTGTCCGCATACCAAACACTCATATTCGGTCAGTTCTTTCACAATAAAAATAATGATGTTTATGGATATAAGAATTATTCTACCTTGCAGAAAAAATCAATGCATGAAAAAATATTTAGTAGTTCAATGCGAATAGCAACAGGAAGTCTAAAAAATATGACCAAAAAAGTACATGAAAAGTGTAAGATGAGAGAAAAATAATTATGGAACTTACACCCCTTTTTACAACATTTGGCCTTATTGCTCTTGCCGAGCTTGGCGATAAGACCCAGCTTACAGTGATTGCATTATCTGCAAGATATGACAGGAAGAAAGTCTTCTCAGGCGTCGTACTTGCCTTTATTCTTGTAACCGGCCTTGGCGTTCTTGTCGGGGAAGGACTATTGCGATTGATCCCTGAAAATATTATCAAGACAATAGCCGGCCTCATGTTCATTATTTTTGGGATAATGATGCTAAGATCGAAAGAAGATTGCGAAGAGGATAATAATTCGCCGGTAGTCAACCCTTTTATTTCCACTTTCAGCATGATAGCACTTGCAGAAATGGGAGATAAGACCCAGCTATCAGCCATCACACTTTCAGCTAAATATAATTCGCCATATCTTGTCTTCACAGGCGCGGTTCTTGCCCTTTCGGCAATAAGCCTTCTTGGGATACTTGCTGGCAAAAAACTATGCGAAATAGTGCCGCTATCAAAAATAAAACTGGGCGCAGGCGCGTTGTTTATCCTGTTCGGGATATTGTTTATAGCAGGATTTTAGGCAAAAAATAAATAAAAGCGGATTTAGAAACCCAGCTTTTCATTTACGAAAATAAGATTAATTTTCCTGTTCTTATTTATTTCTTTTTCAAAAATAAGGTATTTCCCGATCGTGGTGCCCGGACTACCGATGCTTTTCATTCGCTTATCTTCAAGAGGAAAGCAATACTCACGAATACGTTTGAAACCTTCTTCCAATGTTGGTACGATTTTTTGCGCTCCCACGATCCATATGACATTGTCCGAGGAGAAAGCATCGGATGGAATAGAGCTTCCTGTCGCATTCACGATGAGAATTTCTCCTGTTTCCACAACCGCATGAACGCTTCCGAGGAAGTATTCCGACGTGACACTTTTTTTGCGGAGTTCCATTTGTTTACCAGGATCTTTTTCCGCAAGGATCTGGCCTTTAAGGTTTTTCCACGGGTGTTTCCCGGATTTAAGCTGATCAGTAAAACCGATTTGATCAAGTGTTGTTGAGCCGCCGGTCATCACCTCCTTTCCCGGTGGTATAAGAGCATTAATTCTCGTAAGTGCATCTTCTTTAGTATTTACCAGCTCGGCATTGACATTGCGTGTTTTCAAGGCTTCCATTGTTCTTTTAACTACGTCTTTTGAGGCTAATGTATCATATTTCATAGATGTCCCCCATCTAAATAAGATGTTCAAATCTATAAATAGATAATCCAAAGAGAACAATATGAGCAATCGTTATCAATAATTGCCTGTAAAAATAATAATTCAAAAACCTTATAAACTTGTTTTTCCTACTAACTAGGTGTACTATTAGGCGGTGAATTATTTTGTTAAGTGTCAATGAAAAAGCAATGGAAATTGCAGAAGAAATGATGGATTGGTCCGAGGAGTTAAAAATCAAAGCTCTGGAACTGAAAAATGGCGGCAAAGTAATAGATTGCGGAATAAACGTACCCGGAGGGTATGAAGCCGGCCTTTTGTTCACTGAAATCTGTATGGGGGGATTTGGAGGTTGTTCGATATCAGTACATAAAATAAGTGACATACCGCTTGCGTTCATAGATGTTACAACGGACCATCCTGCGATGTCATGCCTCGGAGCACAAAAAGCAGGGTGGAGGATAAGTGTGGATAAATATTTCGCCATGGGTTCAGGCCCTGCAAGAGCTCTTGCGTTAAAACCCAAAAAAACCTATGAGCGGATAAAATATGAAGATGATTATGAATATGCTGTTATTGCTCTTGAATCAAACCAGCTTCCTGATGAAAAGGTAATTGACACAATAGCGGAGGCATGCCATGTTGAGTCTGAGAATGTGATCGCACTCGTTGCGCCCACAGCCAGCATCGTTGGTTCTGTACAGGTTTCAGGACGCGTTGTTGAGACAGCTATATTCAAGCTTAATGAACTGGGATATGATACCACAAAAATAATAAGCGGCACAGGATGCGCACCTATTGCACCAGTCGTCAAGGATGATCTGAAGGCCATGGGAAGCACCAATGACAGCGTGATATATTATGGTTCTGTATTTCTTACTGTCAGGGGATTTGAAGAGGATAAATTCAAAATGGTGCCGTCCAGTACCTCAAAGGATTACGGTAAACCATTCTACAAGACTTTCAAGGATGCGGGATATGACTTTTTCAAGATCGATGCAAATGTTTTCGCTCCTGCTGAAATTACGGTAAATGACCTGGAAACGGGTAAGACATACCATGCAGGCCACCTGAATGGTGAAGTTATCCTGGAGTCTTATGGTATAAGCGGGATATAAACTATAACATATCAGATAACAGATTTTTCTCAGGTATATCTCTTACTTTTTCTTCAAGTTCATTTAACTCAAAAAAGGCAATATTTTTTGCGCAAATTTTTTTCCGGGTATACATCAGCTGGCCCCCTTTTTTAAGGAATGAACTATATACTTCTTCAAACTGTGCTTTTTCCTCATCATTAAGCTCGATAGAAGATAATTTCCCGGATAAATGATTGATCGCGATCATCAAATTTACCTCTCTCACCCTTTTCAGCTTTGATTTTTCCTCCTCGCTCCCGATATAGACACTTCTTTTTAGTTCTGGCGACCAGCCAACGAGTTTTCGTTTGAACTCGATGAAAGTGACAGGAACAAATTCCCCTTCGCGGGGTTTGGAAAATTGTTTTATTAAATGATATTCGTCCATTTATCTGAATCTCGATTTCAAATGATTTAATAACTCCGGAACACTCATGAAAATAACCACAGACTGCTCTATCATGAGATTCACATTTCCCTCAATACCCAGCGTCCTGAAATCCGTCCTGAGGCCAAGAACGGGCTTGGCTTTTGCGAACGCAAAACCTATTTCCCATGCAGTTCCCGAATCAATATCCGCCCCATCTATGACCGCAACGATTATATCCGAATTCTCAATCCCCTTCAGGTTCTTATTGAAAATTATTTTCTGCCGGTCTGACATGTCTTTTACATTGTTGGAATCCTCTTGCGGCAGGAATACAATAAAGCCGGCGCTTATTAACTCATCCCTGAGTTTGCGGTTAAAATCACACTCAGCTTCTGAAAAAAGCGGCGCTGCAAGATAAACAGTTTTCATATATTATACACCACCTGTTAGTTAAATAAGATTTCTAAAGCAATGTGAAAGTATTGATATTATTTTTCCCGGTATCCAATTCATTTCTCAGAGTAAACCACCTATTTACTACTCAGATCCAATTTTGGTGGATCCATGAGTTTTAACCATTTATATAATAATAAGATGAGGCATATCAGTATCCCCAGGACTATGATCTCATCGAGCACCTCAGCACTCTTTTCATCCATTACCCCCTCTATTAATTCTTCCAGTTCCACAATGGCACGGATCATGAAAAGAACCAATGACATAAGGATCAGTTTCCAGCTTCCCTTGAGGAATGACTCATTAAGAAAAGCGCGCGCCCTGAGGGTGGCAGGATCGATCCTCCTCTGGGCTATATAGATCCTGGCTGCAAGATAAACACCAATAAGCGCGAATAATATTGTAAGGATCAATACAGGGATCTTTAATGTCAGCATAATCTTTCATTTTAAACATATGTTGGACTGTATATATAAGAAAGTGTGAAATTCGTGTGAAGTTAGTGTGAAATTTGTGTGAAATCGTAATATCTTCGTTTGGCCTATTAATTATTTGATGATGAAAGCGTAAGTTTTGAATTAATAAAAAATCAAAATAAGCATTAATTGGCTTCAAAAATTGAAAATGAACTATAGCCTTATTTATTTTCTGTGGGGGTTAAGGGTTATGGCCAAGATGTATATATCAATGGTCAAAAGATGTTTCCTCTGAGGGGCAATTATAGGAGGAAATAAAATATGAAAAATAAATTGGCAATGGCAGTATCTATTGCGGCAATAATAGCCGTTGCTGTTATTATGCCAAACGCTATGGCTACTGGAAACGGTGCACCGAAAGGGGCTCATTATAACCTGAACCTGATCGGCAAGGAAAAGAATAGTATATTACCAAATGATGCCAATGACGGGCACAGAATATTCGTTAATCTGTATGGACGTAGCAATATATATCTCCAGAATGGTACTGATTTTGGTGTCATTGATGCAGATGCAACTGATGGCAGAGGAGCATTCCAAATGCCAGCCCCAAATAACCAGTATGATATTTCTGGTAACTACAGTGGTCCAGGTAACTATACCGTATGGATAAGAGCTGTTGGTAAACCAGGTGGCAATGGAAATATAACAACATGTGCCATAGATCCTCTAACACTTGAAGAGGTATGCTCAACAGATAACGTCATATTGATGAGAACAAAGGGACAACAGAAATTCACAGATGTGACCAAGGAACTGACTACAATAACCTACTATAACGCTACCTTGGGCAAGGACGTTACTGTAGATATCTTTGATCCATCATTTTCTGGATACCTCTGGGACTACGACAACAACGGATTAAAGACGGTACAACTGAGATTCTACCCGAATAATTAAAAAGCCAGAACCTCCAACAAAGAGCCAGTCAAAGATGGAAGCTGGCTCACTTTTTTTATATTAAGCAGTTATCTTAAGATAAGGGTTTTATTTATATACTTATGTGGTCTTCGAGAGCTTATTATAAAAAGTTGATATTCTCAAAAAAAGGTGAAAAGCTATTGAAAATTACTGATGTAATCATAGTCAGATACGATGAACTCGCCCTGAAGAGTAAGAATGTCCGGACAAGATTTGAGCAAATACTTGTCAGGAATTTAAAATCAATGCTCAAATCAGAAGGTTCCAATTTTTCCAATATAACACGTGAAATGGGGCGGATCTTCATACATTCCGAGGACCCGAATGCTATCAAAAGCGCTTCAAAGGTCTTTGGTGTTGTTTCAGTTAGCCCTGCTTATACATGCGAAGCTACACTTTCATCCGCAGCAGGATCATGCGCAGGAATTGCAGGTGATGTTCTAAAAGAAGGCCAGTCATTTGCAATCAGGGCCCGAAGAGCGGGGAATCATGATTTTACATCCAGGCATATAGGTATTGCCTGTGGTGATGCTGTATTTGAGAAAATGAACGGTAATGTTACGGTTGATCTTGAAAATCCTGATGTTGAAATTTTCGTGGAATTAAGGCAGGAAAAAGGTTATGTGTTCACAGGATCGGTTAAAGGCGTGGGAGGCCTGCCGCTTGGAACCCAGGGAAAGATGGTAGCTCTTGTTTCAGGAGGCATTGATTCACCTGTTGCTGCATGGCTAATGATGAAACGGGGTTGCAATATAATACCACTGTATTTGAATAATGATCCGTTTTCCGATGAGAGCACGCGCGAAAGAGCAATGAGCTGCATCGATGTTCTCCAGAAATGGTCGCCGCACAAGAAACTTACCATTTACGAAGCGCCGCATGGTGAAAACCTCCTGGCATTCCTGAGTAATTGCAATAACAGGCTTAATTGTGTACTGTGCAGGCGCATGATGTACAGGATCGCTGGTGAAGTACTGAAAATGGAAGATGCGCATGGGATAATCACGGGTTCATCCCTTGGCCAGGTGGCTTCCCAGACATCAGAAAATATGCTCGCTGAGATGTATGGCATGGAATACCCGATCTATCATCCCCTTATCGGGCTTGATAAGCTTGAGATAACCAACATGGCAAGAAATATCGGCACATTAGAACCCTCAACAAAACCCGCGACATGCTGCATGGCCGTACCGGAATATCCATCAACAGCATCCAAACCCGAAGAAGTCATAGAAGCTGAGAAACTTATAGATATCCCCTCGCTGGTTGATAACATGTTGAAAAATATTAAGAAATTCACCCGGTGATCCTTTTTTTTATGATCAGCAATAAGACCGCTAATAGCAAGTATAATGCCTGGAATCCCCCTGCTTCCTTTGGTAATTTACCGCGTGACTCCTGTATAGTTTGCACCATATCTTCAGGCCCGAGATATCCGACATGGCGTGAGACCTCACTGCCTTCTGGATCAAGAAAAATGATTGTAGGATAATATGCTATATTATATTTATTTTCGATATCGATCCTTATCTGCGTATTTACTTTTATAGCAACAAAATCCTTCAGTTCTGAAACAACACGCGGATCCGGATAAGTGCTATTTTCCATTTCTATGCACGGGCCGCACCAGTCTGCATAAAAATCAAGAATTACAGGTTTTTCCATTGAGCTGGCGGCATCCATACCTTTTTCATAGGTGTACCATTGTGTAGTTTCGGCATTTGCAGGAATGATTATTAATACTATTAAAAATAATAATATTACTGATTTGCGCATCAGGATAGAATTATCTTTATAGGTATAAAATTATTCGCAAAAATACCCGTAGATTATTATACAACATTGTATATCATTATAATAATGAGAAAACTTTTTAAGCAATGAACACAAATTCTATGATGGTAACAATGAACAAATATCTTCCCATTATATTTATAATCCTAATAGCCATAGCGTTATCCGGTTGTACAGGTGAGGGTGCCACGAAAGCAACATCCATCGAAGTCCAGAAATTCGATCGAGCCAATCCAAATCTTGATGCGAAAATAGTTGATGTAAAGTTTGATAGAAATGACATAAGGGCAGGAGAAACTGTAACAGCCGAATTATTTATTGCCAACACAGGCTCTGAAAAGATCACAAATGAAACCATAGAAATAAAAGCTAAGCTTTTGACGCTTGATGATCCTCTCGCGAATCTTTATTTAAAGACTATGAGCGAGGAAAAGAAAACAAGGGTTATTGATCCGATAGAATTTGGAACAGAGATTGAACCCGGAACCGTAAAATCGGTCAGCGCAAAATTCCATACTATCAAAGAGATGGAAGGAAGAAACCTTGCAGGTACTTATGAAATAACCATAACTTTAATAGTTAATGGACAGAAGATCGAAGCCAGGGTAAATCCGATAACGCTTTATCCCGGGGATGTACGGGAATTTACTCCAACTCCGACACCCAGTCCATCATCAACACCTGCGCCGACTCCAACACACATTCCTACTCCGGAGATAATCGAGACGCAAACGCCGACACCAGCCTCCACACCTGAGCAGGTTGTTGTAGCAATACCGACCGGGAAAATCAGATCCACAAGGATCAAAAGTGATAAATTCATGGAATCTTTGATCAAAATAGATGCCGGTGATACACTCCTCTGGGACAATTATGATGACACTTCACTCAAATATACGATAGTTGAACAGGATGGTAAGATATCCAATATAACCCTTCTACCAAGTAAGAAAGTGAGTTACATCTTCAACGCCACAGGTGATTACAGGTTCGGTCTTTATTACCAGAATATGCATGGAAAAGATCCAAGCCAACAGACAATACAAGTAAGAGTTAATGCAAGCAAATAACTTGCATTAATTCATAATCTTTTTAAAGTCATAAGACGATACCATACCGGTGAAATTATGGTAACAAAAAAAGTAATTCTTTTTATTTGTCTTGTATTATTAATCACCAGTTCTGCGACGGCAGCAACTCTTGAGGTAGGACAGGGCAAGACCTATACAACCATTCAATCGGCTATCGATGCTGCAAAAACTGGCGACACAATTCTTGTCAATGAGGGCACATACAATGAAAATCCTCTTATAAATACGAATGGCATCTCAATTATCGGGAAGAATAGGGAAAAAACCATTATTGAAGGCAGAAAGACCAGCAGCGGATTCAGGATAGATGAAATGAACAACGTTGTAATAAGTGGATTTACCATAAAGAACAGCGGCGGTGGAGGACAGGAAGATGCCGGGGTTGTGATTTATAAAGGGAATGGAAATACTGTTTCAAACTTGATAATCACTGGTAATTCAGTGGGTATTTCAATATATCAGGGAAGCAATAACAACACCATTTCAGGAAATATTATAGAATCAAATTCAGGATATGGAATTAATATTTACGCTTCAAATGATAATAAGATTTTCGATAACAATATAAAGAACAATAAAATCGGAATTTATGCATATTCTTCAAGAACAAATCGCATATACCAAAATAATTTCATAGATAACAAAGACCAGGCCTATGATAATAGCGGCCTTAATTCATGGGATCTGGACAAAATGGGAAATTACTGGAGTGATAATAAAGGAAGCGCAGAGTATATTATTAGCCTTGGTGGAGGAAAAGCAAAGGACAATTTCCCCCAGGCTAAGACTTTTTCAGTAAGATCTGAGCCTATCCCTACACAGCCCCCACAAAAAACGGATGAAGCCGGGAAATCCACACCAGGGTTTACGGCCATAGTAGCAATTGTTTCGTTAATTGTAACAGGGATATTCTGGAGGAAAATCGGATAATTTTTGTTGAGTGATAATATTCACTCTATCTTATTATTCAAGTATATTAATCTATATCATTAAATATCGATTCCAGGTATTTTCTTTCACTTGTCAATTCCTTAATTTTTTCCTCTCTCGTTAATTGTCCTGGATAGATCTTATCATCGATCTCAATAGTAAGGTCGCCTTTATATCCGGAATCACGTAAACGCTGTAATATAATATCCATCTTCTTTTCATGATGTGCTGGAAAATGGGGATTTCCATTGTGCGGTGCCCCGACATGAACGTTTATGATCTTATCGCCAAGCTCGTTGATGAAAGATAAGGCCGTCTGCGGCGAATTCAAACAAGCATGGACTATATCAAGTGTGAAAAACAAACCCGGGAATTGATCCAGCACTTCTTTCATTTCATCAGCATCAGAACACATCGATTGAACCCCAGGCATGCTGTTTTCAAGTGAAAGATTTACACCTCTACTTTTCGCTTTTTTAAAGGAAATTTCAAGATACTTCATGAATTTCTCCCAGTCCTCGTTTGTGGGTTTGCGGTGGGCTGTCCTCTTGCCAGGGTGTATAGTAACAACCCGAGCCCTGAGAATACTAGCAAGCTCAATAGACCATAATGTTTCCTTGATCGTAGCCTCATGGACAAGGTAATTATAAGACGAAGGATTCAGATCCATGACAGGCGCATGTAAAGTACAACCTTGTGTCATAATTGAAATTGCCTCTATCAACTGCTCAATAGTGGTTTCGTTATTTCGGTCCATCCAGAAAAAAGGTGTTTCTGCCCAGAATTCAACGCTATTTATGCCTGCTTTTTGCAGAATATCCATGATATCGCATACAGGATATTCCCAGAGAAAGAGAGATGAGCAGGATAAATGCATCTGTCACCTATGATTTTACTATTCCCGGGTGAAATACAGCAATATGCTTAAAGCTACAAACTCAAGGATATCCGGGATCACCACGTATACGGGATTATATCCCAGCAGATTTATTATTATGGGATACACGTGTTCCGGGGGCGGGCTATTAATGATTAAGAGCAGCATGATCGCCCGTGAAAAGCTCTGTAATAATAGCGCGACCGTAAATATCATAAGACCCAGGGTAAAGTTAGATTTGATCTTACTATATATCTGAAAATATGAAACCAGGAGCACCAAAAGCAATACAATATTTCCTGCCGAGACGTAATAAGCGATTTCAGTAATCTGAATAAAATTTCCTCCTGTTATGTTCAGTGGCTTTGTTTATCAATTTTTTCCCAAATTTGATTAAATTCATTTATATTAGCCTCCATTGTCTTGGAGATGAAATACATAGCGCCATATTTGTCACCTTCCATAGTTACTACACCGTTTTTGGTAAGGACATCAAGATGATGCCTTATGGTCTTATAATCCATATTCATAGCCTCAGCTAATTGGTTTGCATTATAAGGCCTGTCAATGAGCAGTTTCAACATTAATGCACGGGTTTGCCCACCACGTGTTCCTGCGATCAGATACCATAGCAGCTTCTTCAGAAAATTCTATCTCCTGTCAACACAAATAGATGAATTATATAATAATTATACCTTGTGGTTACAACAGTTCAAACAGAACCACCATAATGTCGTACTTTGAACTGAGCACAATACTCATCTGCGATCTTCTTGCATTTTTCGATATCCACTATTGGCAGATCAACCACTGTGAACCTCAGTTCAATTCCGGAGTTTGAAATGTCTTTTGCGAACTCAAGCATTTTATCGTATGCCCTTATGTACCTGGGATCGCATAATTGGTTATAAGTATTAGCATCCTGGGCATTCAGGCTGAGGGATATGACTTTCAACCCGGATTGCGCCAATTCTTCTGCAACATTCCTGTCAGGATATAAGAGTTTTGCATGCCCGCTCGTATCAAGCCTCACCGAAATTCCACGGGTAGTAAGCCATTTTGTGATCTCAAGCACATCGTCCAGACGCACAAGAGGTTCACCAAAGCCCGTGAAAACTACTTCTTCATATTTTGAGAGGTCGTGTTCGGAAAGCTGCTTTATTATTTCGGAAAGCGAGGGTTCCTTCAAGAGGCGGAGATTATAACCATATATACCATCAGAGTAGCGCTTCAGGCAAAAAATACAATCAGCAGTACATCTATTTGTTATGTTCAGGTAAAGGTTGCCATGTGCCTCGTAAATGATGGTATCTTTATTGTTCATCTTGCCTTGTTTATATTTGTGGCTCCTAGCTCATATTACTTTCCTCATCGTGTGATTACTTCACACCCTTCTTCGTTGACTATAACAGTATGTTCGGACTGGGCGACAATTTCACCGTTCTTTTCTATTAATTCATAATATTCCCTTGCTCCTTTGATTTCATTGAGGTCTGTTACAGGGATCCATCTTGGGGCAAAAGGAAGCGAACCGAACCTGTTCCTGAGATCATCAGCTATGTTTCCTTTACACCTGTTGGTTATTGCAAAAATAAAGGGGTTGCCGGTTCTTATATCTCCCCTTCCATATGTCGCGAAGGGTTCGATCGCAAAAACCATATCTTTCTTTATAGTATGGCTAAAAAAGCTTTTGTAATTTGGAATTGTGACGCCCGCATGCAGTTGATATTGTTCGATGCTGTGACCGGTCAGAGATTTTATGGGATTAAAACCACGTTCCTTGATCGTATCTTCAATTATCTTCCCTATATGATTCGTTTCAACCCCATCCCTTGTGGATGCAATTGCTTTTTCAAGCGCTTCTTCGCATGCATGGATCAACAGGCTGTGGTTATTTGTCCCGACTTCAACAGTAGCAGCTGTATCTGCAATATAGCCTTCAATGTGAGCCCCCAGGTCTAATTTCACAACATCTCCTTTCCGGAAGTACGGCAGGTGATCCTGCGGAGTATAATGGGAGGCAATTTCATTTATTGAAATATTGCAGGGAAATGCAGGTTTTGCGCCCAGTTCTTCTATTCTTTTTTCAACATATTCTGCGATCTCAAGGAGAGGGATACCTTCCTTTATTCTGGAAAGCGCATCAGTTCGGACTTTTGCAGCAATTCTTCCGGCTTCAACATAATAATCGTGGATATAATGGTTCATTTGTCTGTAGTAACTAATGCAACTCCTGTCAATATAAGTGCGCCTCCGATCATTTCAAGGGTTGATATCTGCTCATGAAGGAGGAGAACAGACAAAATAACAGCACTTACAGGTTCAATTAATCCGAGTATACTGGCGCTATGTGTCTTTACTTTTTTTAGCCCGTTAAAATACAGTGAGACAGCCAGGATGGTTGGAAATATTGACAGGAGTATTAAATAACCCAAATTATCAAGAACTATATCAAAAGGAACAATACCAACAGGAAGAAGGATCATTGCCGCTACCAGAAAACTCCAGAAAGCCTGGGTGTAGCCTGAATAAGTTGAACCTGCATATTTTGAGATCATTATCTGGAAAGCATATATGATACCGGATGCAATCCCTGCAAGTATTCCTACAGGATAATGTGCAAGATCAAGCTTTTGGGGATCAACTATCAGCAGAATACCAATTATTGACAGAACAAGGGCGATAATCCCTTTTTTTGTGGATCTTTCTTTTAAAAGCCATGGGGATAATATGGTAATATAAACAGGGGCAGTGTACAATAATAATACTGCGATCGAAACTGATCCCTTTAATAAGGATATAAAATATGCCAGCATTGTCCCGGCCTGCAATATGCCAAATAACAGTAAATAGATCTTTTTGTCTTTTAGCTTAATTATCTTGAGGTTTCCGGAAATGAGAATAAATATGAAAAATATCGTAAAAGCCAGTACAACCCTGTAAAAAATAATACTCTGGGCTGACATCCCGTGTATATATTTTGCAAATATCCCTGCCAGGCTCCACAGTACCGCTGCAATGATTATTTCCCCGTATCCGGAAAAGCGCTCTTTATCCATTGGGTTCTGGATAGCTCATAAGACAAAAAAGATTGTGGAAAAAATCAGGAAACCACATATTTATTTTATCATGAGCCTATCTGTTAATAATGAAAAATATCCTCTTGACCAATGATGATGGTGTGTATTCGACCGGGCTTAAGGCGGCTTATGATAGTGTATGCGACCTTGGAGAAGTAACTGTCGTTGCACCCTCTACCCAGAAAAGCGGCGTAGGACGCGGCATATCTATCTTTGAACCACTCAGGGTTTCACTTGCCCCTGTGAACGGTTTCAAAGCATACGCTGTTGCGGGAACACCCACTGATTCAGTAATAATCGGTTTATTCTCCATACTAAAGAAACAACCTGACCTTGTTCTCTCAGGTTTCAATATCGGTGAGAACATCAGTACGGATACCGTAACAACAAGCGGAACGATCGGCGCAGCGCTTGAAGCTGCAAGCTATGGCATTCCTGCGCTTGCTGCATCCATACAGGTGCTGGATGAGGGAGATAAGTTTGATGACCACCGCACATATAGTTATGACTTTAAGGTAGGTATAAAAATAGTTAACAGGGTAGCGCGTAAAGTGATAAGTAAAGGCCTTCCAGCTGGCGTGGATCTGCTGAATATCAATATACCAAAACATGTGAATATGGACACAGAGATCGAGATAACCCGCCTTGCCAGGAAAATATTCCTGACAGGTGTGGAGGAAAGGTTTGATCCCAGAGGCAGGCCGTACTACTGGATTAACGGGGAGCTTATCAGGGATGCAGAAGAAGGAACTGATGTTAAGGCTGTTATGAAAAACGGACATATTTCAGTAACGCCGCTTTCACTTGATGCGACTGCGCGTATTGATTTTAAGGAAATTGAAGCCTTATTGTGATGTTCTGGAGTTTAGGGACATCAATCTTTTAATCCTGCTTTCAGTTGAAGGGCACCTGCTGAATATGTAATATGAGCACTGATAACATTCAAAAAAGAAAACATCCGGCGGTGTTGAAGTTGAGAACTTCGTATTATGATATGAACTTGTATAATCTTCGACTTTTAGCAGTGCTGATGCAAGTTTACCGGGTGCGCCGGTGATCCATGCGGCGGTTTCATCAGCCAGATATTCCCGGCTTCTTGAAATAAAAGGCTCTATCAGGTGAACGAGTGGATTCAGGAAAAACGCAAACCTGATGAGCAGGCCAAATTTGCGAATTTCAAGGTCACAATTCTTGATATGGGTGAGTTCATGAGCAAGTACGGTCTCAAGCTCTTTATTATCTAATATTTCAATAAGCGGAATGGTCAGGACCAGGACAGGTTTTTTATTGCGCTTGTACACAAAAGCATTTGGGATGCTTGATTCCAGGAAGCCGACTTCAGGAACTTCCATCTTGAGTTTTTTGCTTAGATTTTCTATAATTGTGAAAACCTCCGGGAATTCCATGCGGCTTGTGATTTTAGCAGTCATATCGTTGAATTTGGCGTATTTCATCAAAAAAAATAATATACCCACGATTGTTCCTGCGGTCAGCAGCAATATTTTCAAGTAACCGGGGAATATTTCAAAATCTTTTTCCGCAATAAGTTCCTGCCCGGACAATTTATACAGAGTTATAAGAATTGGTATTGTCAGCAGTATAACAGCTTTAAAATCATAACAAAATTTCCTCTTATCTGGGTTCATATCCTTTCAATGATTCCTCAATTTTTTTCCGCAGTTCCTGTAATTTTATAGGGTCGCTTTTTGCCAGTTCCTCGATAAGGTATGCAGTCATAGGCTCCCGGAAATCTTTCAGGAGTTTATCCATGACTTTGACAGTTATTATATTATTAAATTCCTCCTTATTTAAAAGAGGAGCATAATAATAACAGAGCCCCCTTACACCTTTATCACTCCTTCTTTTCAAAAGGTTCTTATCATATAACCTGTTCAGTGTACTGCTTACTGTCGTCATCGCAATATCCCTCTTTTTTCGTAATTCTTCAAGAACATCATGAGTTGATGTTTCTGTCCTGCTCCAGACTATCTCCATGATTTCCTTCTCAAGCGGCCCCAATACCTCCAATAATTCATTCATATTAAGCGCATTTTTCTTATTAACATCAATCATTAGTTATTATCTTAAGCTACTATTCATAATAAAAGTTTCGTAATACAATAAAACTTAAATACTTTTAATACTATTTCAAATAAAAGCTACTATTCACAATAGTAGCAATTATAATTTAAAATCAAAAAGAGGAAAATATGGTGGATATCAAATCTATGTTTAATATAAAATATGTTATTGCAGCAGCACTGGCTTTTATTTTGATCATTACTCCTGTAAATGCTGAACTTGGGATCGTTCTTGATAGTCTTTCGCCCCAGCCAGTGGAACCTGGCCAGGATTTTGTGCTTTCAATAACTCTTTCCAATGAAAATAGCGATGCAAGTGATGTTATGCTTACTCTACTTCCGGATTCGTATATTATATTAAAAAACGAACACGACAGGGTCACTACTATTGGAAATATAATCAAATACGGCGCCTTCACAAAAACCTATCAGCTGCATGCTAATTCTAATGCAGTTTCCGGATCTTATGAAATTGATCTAAGCACCCGCTGGTTGAATAATGGCCAGTTGCGCATATCCAATAAAACCATCAATGTCATTGTAAGGGGAACGCCACAGCTTGCGATTTCAAATATCACTATCTCTCCAGAAATGATAAGCCCGCTGGATACGTTTGACCTTGCATTTGTAGTTTCAAACGAAGGGGCCGGTATCTCACATGATATTATGGTCAGTACTGTTACAGAAGGACTGCCTTTTGTTACAGTAGGAACTGATACAAAAGTCATAAAAACACTCGACAGAGGTGAGCAAATTCAGCTGGGATTTCGGATTATGGTTAAAGATAAAGCAGATATCTCATCTTACTCGATCCCTGTAAAGATGGAATATAAAGATGAAAATGGGACAAATATCAGTTCTCAAAGCATGGTTGGGGTTAAAGTTCTTGGCAGGGCAAAACTTTCCATCGCAAATATAAAAACCGAACCTCAAAACCCGTCACAGGGTGAACATTTCACAGTTACAATGCGGATTGAGAATTCAGGAACAGGCGATGCTAAATCCGCAAAGATAACGTTTGCTACTCCTCTTGAGGGAAATAAAACAGCATTTCTTGGTAAAATAAAACCAAATGATGATGCTCCTGCTATATTCACTTTCATCGCTTCTGAAAGCGGCAATATTCCATATTCTGCTTCTGTAGAGTTTGAAGATGACCTGGGGATCCACACCCGGGCATGGGAACTTAACCAGTATGTATCAGGCAAAGAAGGGAATAGCCTGACTGCGCCAGTCAGTATTATTGCAGTAGTTGTTGCAGCGATATTTTATCGATTCGGATGGAAAAAGAAGGTTAATTGACAGGGATAGAAGTAAATCCGTAATTTAAATAAAGAGGATTATGCTGAGTGATCATAAACTGGCTCTGTTCCTGGCGCAAAAGTCAATAACAAAGGGCAATAAAGGCACATTGGGGCTGACAATATTTATTATGTCCCTCGTTTTTGTAAATTCGGTTTTTGTCTCTTCCCTTTTTCTCGGGCTTACCAATACGATCAACGATCAGATAATCAATACTGTGTATGGAACTGTTGTGATCGAACCGAAGAAAGATGAAAAATTCATCGATGACGTTTATTCCCTGAAACAGAAGATAAGCAGAGTTCCGGGTGTAAAAGGCGTTTCAGCTCAATATATCATGGGGTCTGTGATGTCATATAAGGATAAAAGCGGAGCATGGAGCGTGTATTCGATCAATCCGGATGATGAGATCACAGTTACAACTACACATAATTTTATAATCGATGGTGAATACTTAAGCAAGCTGGATGAAAATGATATCCTGCTGGGGAAAGAGATCGCAGGCGGGTATGGCGGGGATGATGAATCCAGATCGCTTGGCGGGGTCAAAACAGGTGATTCAATTGATGTATTATTCAATAATGGTATTAAACGCACTTACCGAGTAAAAGGCATTTTCGGCGTTAACTTCCAGCGATCAGACAACATTGCATATATAAGCCAAAAAGAGATGACTTCCGTGACAGGTATGGAAGATAAGGCTTCACAGATACTGATACGGACTGAGGATGTCGGAAATGAGGGACAATTCATTAAACAGTTCCTGGAGCTTGGTATAAATGAAAAAATAAAACCCTGGCAGGATTATGCTTCCATGGTAAAAGAAATAACGCAAAGTTTTGATATAATTTCCATGTTGATATCCGGAATAGGTTTGTTCGTTGCAGGAGTAACGATATTTATTATTATTTATATGAACACTATCAGTAAGCGCAGACAGATAGGGATATCGCGTGCGGTTGGAATTAAAGAGTCAGTGATAATAAATTCATATTTCATCCAGGCTCTTTTTATAGTGATGAGTGGAATTATTATGGGATTGCTCATCGTGTTTTACATTGTAGCTCCCTGGTTCATCGCACATCCATTGGATTTCCCGATGGGGTCTGTTTCATTATTAATACTTCCTGAAAGTGTTTTTATAAATGCGACAAGCCTGATAATAGCGGCATTAGCTGCCGGGTTGATACCATCAATGATGGCTGTGCGTGAAACCATAATAGAATCGATGTGGGGTGATTAATATGGCAAAAGAGTATCTAGATCCAGATGAAACAGGCAAACAAGCCCTTCTCAAGATCCTGAACCTGTGCAGGACTTATATTATGGGTGAAATGCGAGTCCCTGCGCTCCAGAATGTCTCATTTGATATTGGAAGGAAATATCCGGAATTCGTGGCCATTATGGGAAAAAGCGGAAGCGGTAAATCAACATTGCTGCACCAGCTCGGATTTCTTGATACACCAACATCCGGCGAGATCATTATAGGCGGTAAGAATGTTTTAAAGATGTCAGAAACACAAAAGGCAAGGTTCAGGCTTGAGCGTTTCGGTTATGTCTTCCAGGAGTATGCGCTGCTGCCCGAACTTACCGCACTTGAGAATATATATTTACCCGCGATGGCTCTTGGCAGGAAAAAAGATGAGTACTTTAAGGCTGCAAGGGAAGTGCTTGGACAGGTAGGGCTTGGTGAAAGGCTGGATCACCGCCCGCGTGAGATGTCAGGAGGAGAACAGCAGCGGGTCGCAATCGCAAGGGCGCTTATAAATAAACCGGATATACTCTTTGCAGATGAGCCTGCCGCAAACCTGGACAGCATCTCGTCAAAACAGGTCCTTGAACTTTTCAGGAAGCTCAATCGCGAGATGGGGCTTACGGTATTGATGGTAACGCATGAGCCTGAGGATAGAAATTACGTTGACAGGGTTATATGGCTTAAGGATGGAGAGCTTGATAAAATGGAGGAAAAATGAAAGTTTCGATCGTAAAATGTGAAAACTACGAGCACCAGAAAGTTAAAAGCGCGATTATAAAGAGCCTTGAACTGATAGGCGGCATCGAGGAAATAGTAAAACCAGGCGACACTGTGCTGCTCAAAGTAAATGTTATCATAGGCTTTCCACCTGAGCGCGCCGCGACCACTCATCCCTCAATTGTCGGGGCAATGACAGAAATTGTAAAAGAAGCAGGCGGCATCCCCTGGGTAGGGGACAGCTCGGGCGCATACGGCTACACTGCAAAATCGCTTGAGCTGTCGGGAATAAAAAAAGCCTGTGAAGAATACGGAGGCAGGCTCATTAATTTTGAGTCAACAGGCGCATATTCCGTGAATATCGATGGCAAAATCCTGAAAACAGCCAATATCGCAAGACCTGCCATCGATTGCGATGTGCTTGTTTCCATGCCAAAAATGAAAACTCACCAGCTTACAAAATATACCGGTGCAGTCAAGAATTTTTACGGCGTAATCCCGGGTTCGGGGAAGGCCGCCATACACAGGCAGGCGCCGACCGAGGAGAGACTTAGCCAGGCTGTGGTCGATATTTATTCTGCCCTGAAGCCGCAGCTTGCAGTGATGGACGGCATCCTCGGCATTGAGGTGGAAGGCGAAAAGAACTGGAAGACGATAGACAATAACGTAATACTCTCAAGAACGCATTGCGTATACCAGAATAAATTGCCCTCTGAGAAAATAGGATTCCCAAATAAGGATATACTGACT
>CABMCA010000105.1 GCA_902384525.1 uncultured archaeon | reverse complement strand
CTTCCTCACCCCTGGAGATAATCGATCATCGGCTGGGTAACAAGCGGCACCACATCATCGATCATATGCGGCATCAGGTTATCCATGACCTTTGGCAAAAGTTCAGGCATCTGCTCTGCCATATATGCAGGCATCGGGATTACCTTGCCAACTCTTTCAAGCATCACGGGCATTACTCCTGGCATCATCCTGGGAAGAAGTATCGGAAATAGCACAGGGAACATCGGCTTCATAAGCGTCAGGGCGCCCGGGACTTTACCCATGGTCCGCATAATCTGCCCCATTCCATAAGGGATTGCATCTATTAGCTCAGGCCACATTGTTCCCATAAGATCTGCAAATCCCTTTGGTGACATAAGGGTTATCATCTTCTCAAAGACCGCCCATTGCGCCTGTACTTCAGGCTTCGGATCCGGGAGATCATATCCCAGGGCTGATGAAGCAAAAGCTGCAAGGTCAACCACTTCGATCGGGATCTTTCTTGCTTCAGCGCTTACCCTTAGCTGGAACTGGCAGCACGGGCAAAGAGCAAGAATCTTTTGCGCACCTGCCTCAACAGCTTCATCAAGCCGTATCTTTCCAATATCAGCTGCCGTATCTGGCTCTTTAAGGAGCGTCAGCACAGAGCCGCAGCAATGGGCTTTCTCCCTGTTTGAACTCATCTCGACGAATTTAACGCCTGGAATTGCCTTAATTACATCACGCGGCGGGTCATAAACACCGGAAGCGCGCCCAATGTGGCATGAGTCATGCCAGGTAACAGTTACGGGTTTTTCCGTGCCTTTTTTGAATTTGAACTCGCCGGATTTGATCTTCTCAGATACGATCTCACTGTAATGCTTTGTCTGTATCTTGTAATCCATCCCGAGTTTTTCAGCCCATTCGGGATATACCTGGCGCCACATCATATCGCAGGCCGGGCATGAGGTAATTACAGTATCCGCCCCCGCCGCTTTAACTGCGCTGATATTCTTTTTCATGGTTTGCTCAAAGGTATCCCATTTACCTGCAACCAGCATTGGCGTAGCACAGCAGTTCTCTTTCTCGCCAAGATAAGTGAAATCAACACCTGCCTCATCAAGAAGACGCACACTTGCAATTCCTATGTCTTTTTCAACAAAACTTGCAGTGCATCCTGCGAAATAAACATTCTTCGCTTTATGTGATGGGCCGTGCTTTTCTTTTAAGTCCGCAGGGAACCATTTCGTGCGGTCTTTCCGGTATCCGGCCCAGATATTCCCCTGGGAATTAAGTGTTTCTGTCATCATCTCAAATGGCGGGAAAGTCATATTCTTATCTTCATTTACCAGTTTGCCGCGCAATTTCATCCATGAAGGTTCGATCGGCAATGCTGCCGAGCAGCGGTGGTTGCACATTTCGCATGTGGTACATGATATTATAGTGTCGACCATCTTCTGGTCCCATTCAACGCGCCCTTCCATGTATTCCCGCAGCCAGTACCATTTACCTCTTGGGCTCTGGCTTTCCCAGCCGCGCCCATAGAACTGGTCGCATTCATCAATGCAGTATCCGCACTGGGAGCAGCTATAAGCATACCATGCAACATCTGCCGGGATATCCCTGACCTGTTTTAGCGGCCTTTCACCAATAGTAGTAGTAACAGAATTCCCAAGGGGACGGATAATCGGCTCAAAAGTGCCGGCCATATCCAGGGCAATTCCCATAAGGCCGCTGCTTGTGACCTTTCCAGGATTCATTATATTTTTCGGATCGGTCTTGTTTTTAAAAGTTCGTAATCGATCCATTCTTTCTTTACCTAATACGGAATCAGCTTTTTTCGAGAAATATAAACCTGTTGCATAGGGTCTCCCGCCATGTTTTTGTGCGATCTTCATGATTGAAAGCGCAAGACCGAATACGAAATTGTAACTGAGTTTTCGCTGGTCGCTGGGAATAAATCCCAGTATGACAACTTCAGGTTCACCGTTGATCCCATTACGGATGATCACACCTTCCTTAACAACTGGCTGGGAAATCTTGTTCTCGATCTCACCCATAACATCGCCAAGCCTTGAGAGCGGAACTATTACCTCAGCAGGTACAAGTGAAGGGCCAAGCCTCTTTACGACCATGAGTTTGAAACGATTTTCCCATTCATGCCCTGCAATTTTGTCACTCAGGACCTCACCTCCGAATGAATTTGCAAGAGCCGGAAGTGCTGCCCTGACAGTTGTACTGTCTTTTTTACGAAAAGCAAGTGTAAGAATATATTTAGCAGGAAGCATTACACGCTCTTGCATTGTAATGCCTCCGTGTTCCATAACAGGAGCGCGGTTTTTCATTTGTGCCATCTGCGGATTGATAAATATCATTGACCATATAGGAAGCTTTGATCCAATAATTGAATTCACAAGTTCCTGAAGACGATTTGCATCCGTGCAGGCAAGCCCTGCAACTTCAATGTCTTCCCTGGGTTGAATGCGAAGTGTAACCTCTGTGATTAATCCTGTTATGCCTTCCGCATCAGCTATTAACTCAAGTTCATCACCTGCAAAATCCTTTACTTCGCCACATGGTAATACTACTTTTGCCTTGACCACATTTTCACGAAAATAGCCGTACTCGAAGCTTCCGATACCTGCGCCGCCCTGTGCCAGCCATCCTCCGACAGTTGAGGAAGGATAGCTTGTGGGATATAACCTGATCGTCAGATTTTGTTTATTTAGTTCTGCATCAAGCTTCTCCCAGGTGATCCCGGGCTGTACTGTGACAGTCAGGTTCTTGACATCGATCACAACAACTTTTTTCATCCTGTAGAAATCCACAACTACACCTTTTTTGACTGGTATTGCTCCCCCATACCCCGAAGTAGCTTTACCTCTTGGTGTAAGCGGCACATTGTTTGATACTGCCCATTTTACAAGATCAATGAGTTCATCCTCATTTTGAGGCTGTACTACTGCGTCAGGCGTAGTATTTCCAATTAAAGGCTTGACAAGTGCAGGAATTGCAGCAATATCATGGCCATAGAGCATTCGTTCTACGGGGTCAAAGGTCACACGGGTTTTGAATTTTTCTTCAAGGTATGCAAGGTTATTGGAGTTCATAATTACCTATGGTTTTGTCAATACTATACATAACCTTATTCAAATATAAAGTTTTGCACAATATAAAGTCGCACCATTTTTATAGGCACCTATATATATATCAAATAAACAATATAGTGTTGTGGTATTATGGTTTTATCCTCACGGCTTAATTCAAGAACACATCCTGCTGCTATTTTCCTTGTTGCCATAGGCATAGCTGCAATAATGATATATCCTTTCATAACTTCGCTGATCCTTGCTGCAATAACAACATACATATTCAGGCCCATAATCAAGAAGATGGAGGAACATAAACTATATTCTCGTATAGGGCTTGTAATCCTTACGATCCTTATAGGAATTCCTATCGTATTGGCGTTCTCATACTTAACGACAAATATTGGCCGGATATTTGGAGATATTACCGGACTTAGCGGGAAGATCACATCTTTTATTTCTGTGTTTTCAGATACTATTTCATCAATGGGATCAGGAACTTACATCGATCTACCTCTTGGAGCAAAGGAGATAACAGCTAACCTCACATCAATTGCGATCGGCGTTGTTTCGGGTTTTGTAACTTCTATACCGATTTTGCTCATCGATATCGTAATATACCTGTTTGCGACTTATTATTTTATGCGAAATGGCCATGAAATTATATGCGCTGTTAAAGACTATGCCACAACTCTCCCACAAGAAGATGAAAAATTTATATCAAGTATCATAAAAGGTCTAAAGAAAAGCTTTGATGTGCTCATAATATCGTATATAGGAATGGCCTTGATTACATCAGCATTTTCTTTTATCGGATATTATATATTTGGAGTGCCACATGCATTTCTCCTTGGAATTCTTACAGGATTATTCGGTTTTCTCCCGGTTTTTGGAACATGGATGATTTATGCTCCTACTGCAGCATATATGTATTATACAGGGAATACATTTGCAGCGGGAGGCGTTCTGATTTTCGGTGTGGTTATACTAAATTTTTTTATCCCTTTTGTCTTGCAGCCATATTTTGGATCAAGACAAGCTGATGTGAACCAGCTTACATTATTAATTGGTTTTTTTTCGGGGCCTATTATTTTCGGAGCAAAAGGGTTGCTTCTGGGCCCGATAATATTTGTTGTCGTCCAGACAATCATCCATGAATATATTATACTCAGGACAGAGATTGAAAAGAATCCCATGATTTATGAAGAGTAACGCCGGCTGGTGATAGAAAATGGCCTTTGATGTGAAAACCCTTGTAACTATAAATCTCACCGTCCAGCTATTACTTATAATACTCCTTTCTTATGCTTCATTTGTTGTAAGAAAGAAGGATTTACGAAAGCATTGCAGTATTAATCGAATTGCAGTCATTGTTCAAATAACAGCAATTTTATCCTTTATGCTGCCTTCAATGCTGGGTTTTGTAAAAAACGGCATATTATTCGATCTTGAGATACTATTTCACCACACACTGGGAATAGTATTGATCGGATTGTGGATATACATAAATCTCGTATATTCCGGAATCATCAAATGGCCAGATAATTTTAAATTAATTATGAGGTCAGCGTATATCCTCTGGACATTGGCTTTCATAGTTGGATTGCACATTTACATACGGTTTTATTTATGATCTCAGATAAAGTAAAAAGGCTCCCCCCATTTCATGTAATGGAAGTCCTCGAAAGGGCGCAGGAACTTGAAAGTCTTGGAAAAAACATAATACATCTGGAAATTGGGGAGCCTGATTTTCCAACGGCGCCGCATATATGCCAGGCAGCATCCTCAGCTCTCTGGTCAGGTGAAACAAAATATACCCACAGCCAGGGACTTCCAAAGCTTCGGGAAGCAATAGCCAGTTATTACAATGAAAAATTCAAACTGGAATTGAGCCCCCAGCAAATAATCGTAACATCAGGAACCAGTCCCGCTCTTCTTCTTGTTTTCATGGGTCTTCTGGGACGGGGAGATGAGGTGATAATGTCAAACCCATATTATGCATGTTATCCTAATTTTGTGGAATATCTTGACGGGAAACCTGTTTTTGTTCATACACGGGAATCCTGTGGATTCAGGATGGAGCCTGAAGATGTAGTCGCAGAGATAAATTCAAAAACAAAAGCCATATTGATAAATTCCCCATGCAATCCCACAGGCCATGTTATGTCGCCTGGAAATTTGAGGAGCATATCAGATATTGCCGGAAAAATCCCAGTCATTTCTGATGAAATATACCAGGGTCTCATCTACAGAGGAAAAGACCATTCGATTCTGGAATATACTTCCAATGCATTCGTATTGAACGGCTTTTCCAAATTGTATGCAATGACAGGCTGGCGGCTCGGGTACCTTATCGCGCCGCAGGAATATATCAGGCCGCTGCAGAAGCTCCAGCAAAACTTTTTCATCTGTGCCAACAGTTTTGTCCAGCATGCTGGCATTGCGGCGCTAATTGGCCCGCAGGAGCATGTCAAAGAAATGGTATCTACATATAATACGCGGCGAAAATTCATTATCAAGAGGCTAAAAGAGATCGGGTTCGGGATAAACTATGAACCTGACGGCGCTTATTATGTCCTTGCCAATGCGAAGGAATTCAGTAAGGATTCGTTGGACTTAAGCCGCAGAATCCTTGAAGAAGCAGGCGTAGCGGTAACACCTGGGATCGATTTCGGGGATGGCGCAAAAGGGTATATCCGGTTTTCTTATGCTAATAGTATTGAGAATATCAGGGAAGGAATGGACAGGATAGAGAAATATCTTCGGGGATGAGAGGTTTATGGGTTTCAACAATTTTTTTGAGCGTCGTGTAAGATCCAGAAGCAATATAGATAAAATTAAGGATTTGAGAGGTTCAATTGAATCATTGATTTGGGGGGCGCATGGCCTGAATGTTACGCAGAGTTATTCCTTGGAATTGTAAATTAGTTAAGTCTCATGTAAAAATTCCTTTTCGATTTCAGCAAATATCTTAAAATGTTTTTCATTTGCTGTTGCCAGTATATTAGAAAATCTTTGGATATATCCTTACCTTTCAAGTAGTTAATAATGACATCTGTATCAACAAGATACCGATTTTTTTTCATTATTAATCCTCTTTTCTCTCATCCCATTCCGATCGTATCTTCTCTGTATATTCAATTCCATTTTTTATATCAGTTCTATCCGACCATGCCCCAAATGCCTTTATTGCTTTTTCTCTATGCGTATCGATCTTCAAAGTGACTTTTACCAGAGTATTGACTGATAGATCTAATTCTTGCCTGATCTCCTGGGGTAAGGACAGATGCCCGTCGGATAAAATTTTTGCAGTATAATTAACAGCTTTCATAAACTTTCCTTAGTTATTTTATGCCATTTGATGACTTAAAAAGATTGTGTTCTCTTTTGATATAATCCACTCTTGCACTATCTCGCGCATATATCACCTGCCCATCCCTTAACATCTTTTTTATAAAAGGGTCTCCAATATCAATTCTATGCTTGAGTTCCTCTGGTGTACGAACGAGAATATCCATGGGAACATAGCGGTCTTTTAATACCCTCTGAGGGATGCGGCACGCTTTATCGGTCTTTCTGTGGATTCCATTATCACAAAAAGGTCAAGGTCGCTGTCCCTATCTGGTTTTCCCCATGCATAGGAGCCAAAAAGGATTATCTTTTCTGGATTGAAACGCTCGGCTATCTTTCTGGCAATGTCTGTGATTGTTTCTTTTGATATCATGGATGAATTTCATGTTAATATCTGTTTTACACAGTTATAAATTCTTTCTGAGCCGGGATTACTGTTGTTAGCAGCGAACTTGGACGAATTCGATACGAACTTAAATTCATCTTCGATTTTTCTGCGGCTGCCTGTCATCGATGCAGAGGGAGTACATAATGATTGGCGGCTGAGTTGAAGGGCGTTTTTTGTAATCAATAATTAGTATTAATTATAAAAGTTGGTCAATTTTTTGGTACCCAAATTGCTCCAGTTTGATCACCCAACGGTTTAGGTATAGCCTTATTATCTAGATAATTGCAGCCTACCATAGCAGATAACACCGCATCTAACAAATCTTCATAACCTTTAAGACAATTAATTGTATATGAACCGTTTGAATTTAATTGCGGTAAGATTTCTTCAATTCCAGATACAACAGATGCTATTTTATTTCTCAAAATATTCAAATTAGATATTATATTGTTTAACCGTTCATTTAGAGAAATGTTTGGCCAATAATTTGTAGTTTTTCGAACTTTATATTGAAAACGTTCTTTGCAATCAAATAACTCAATAATTGCTACATGAGGGTAAACTTCTATAAACGCAGGAGTTTTTATATATTCATTTGCCCAGCTAAAACCATTTTCAGTAAGCTGGTTGAAAATTATTTCCGCTAGTATACCTGAACGATTTCTGGATGGGGAATGCGCTGAAACTTTCCTATTACCATATTCACGTGAGATAGCGTCATCCGCCTCTCTTCGACCAGTTATTCCCTGAGGTGACAGAGGTATATCAAGAGCAATTAAATCTATCTTCCGCCTACAACATTCAATTATTTTTGAAAAAATAGGCATTGAACCTTCAACTCGATTTCCCCAAATAGGTCTTCCATTGTTACAGAACTCATCGTAAGAGCGTCCTGCTCTTACCAATTCAGGTTTTGAGTTATGGGTCCACTTTAATAGGATAATCCCCGAAGGATTATTTTTTGACCATGCAGTATCCACGCCCAAAACATATTTTTCCATTTCAATCATTCCATACAAATACGAATTAAGGCTTCTGTTCCTCCTTCGGCTCCTCCACCTTTTCCAGCGTCACCTGCACCGGCGCCTTCTCCTCTGCTTCCTCCTTTGCAGTCTCCTCCTCCTTCGCAAGCGTAGCCACGCCCACGACCCTGTCCTTCTCCTCAACATTCATTATCTTCACGCCCTGCGTATTCCTGCCCTGCACGCGAATTCCGCTTGCAGGCACACGGATAATTATGCCGTTTGAGGTCGTGATCATGATCTCATCATCTTCGCGGACAGTCCTGATATCTACGACATTTCCATTCCTGATATTGACATCGATAGTGATTACGCCCTGGCCGCCGCGGTTGCTTGTTCTGTATTCATCAAATACTGTGCGCTTTCCGAAACCGTTCTCGGTCACAGTTAGAAGGGTTGCGCCTTCTTCCACGACTGCCATGCTAACGACTTCATCCTCGCCTACAAGCTTTACTCCCCTCACTCCGTATGCGCTTCGTCCCATGTCCCTCACATCATTCTCGTTGAACCTGATGGCCTTCCCGTGCTTTGTCCCGATCACCATTTCCTTTGTCCCATCCGTGAGCTTTACGGACACAAGTTTATCCCCTTCATCAAGAGAGATGGCGATAATACCTGTTTTCCTGACATTTGCAAAATCAGTGAGCTCAGTCTTCTTGGCTGTACCTTTCTTTGTGACCATCAAAAGATAGTGCTTTTCGTCAAATTTGCTGATCGGAATATATGCGTTGATCTTTTCATCCTGTTCAAGCTGAAGCAGATTAACGATGGCAGTGCCCCGCGCCTGCCTTCCTGCTTCGGGTATCCCATATACTTTCAGCCAGTAAACTTTTCCTTTGTCGGTAAAGAAAAGGAGATAATCATGAGTATTGCCTATAAAGAGGTCGCTTACGAAATCCTCTTCCTTGGTCTCCATGCCCATAACGCCCTTCCCGCCGCGGCGCTGCTGTTTATATGCATCCACAGCGATTCGTTTGATGTAACCGCTATTGGTTATTGTGATAACATCCTCTTCTTTCGGGATCAAGTCCTCAGTTACACGGTCGCCTGTACTTTCAATGATCTCAGTCCGCCTCTTATCAGCAAAGCGGGCTTTGATATCTGCAAGTTCTTCTTTTATAAGTGCAAGGATTTTTATTTCACTTCCCAGAAGTTCCTTGAGCCATGCAATAGTCTTTTGCAGTTCCCCGTACTCAGCATCGATCTTCTCGCGCTCAAGACCCGTAAGCCTCTGGAGCCTCATGTCAAGGATAGCCTTTGCCTGCTCAATGCTAAGGCCGAACTGTGACATAAGACCATCGCGCGCCTCATCAGGTGTCTGTGAGGCTCTTATGAGCTTGATAACTTCATCGATATGGTCAAGCGCGATTATCAAACCTTCGAGTATATGAGCGCGTGCCTGTGCTTTCTTGAGTTCGAACTGGCTTCTTCGTATTATAACCTGCTTTCTGTGGGATATAAAATTGATGATCAATTCTTTTAATGGCAGGACCATCGGGCGCCCATCCACAAGAGCGAGGTTGATAACGCCAAAAGTGGTCTCAAGCTGTGTGTGTGAGTAAAGCTGGTTTAAAATGATGTTGGCCTGTGCCTGTCGTGATATCTCAATGACGACGCGGATACCGTCTTTATCTGATTCATCACGCAGGTCGGTTATCCCCGCGATCTTCTTATCCCGGACAAGGGCTGCAATATCTTCGATCATTTTTGCCTTGTTCACCTGATAGGGAAGCTCATTAATAATGATCGTTTCCTTGTTTTTCACTTCCTCGATTATTGCACGGGCGCGCATTTTTATCGAGCCGCGGCCTGTGGAGTAAGCATCCCGGATCCCCTGCCGGCCATAGATAAAACCCGCCGTTGGAAAATCAGGTCCTTTGACTGAGGTCATGAGTTCTTCCCATTCGACGTCGGGTTTGTCGATGACCATAGTTATGCCATCGATCACCTCACCAAGATTATGGGGTGGCATGTTGGTCGCCATGCCCACGGCGATACCTGTAGAACCATTGATAAGAAGGTTGGGGAGCTTGCAGGGAAGAACAGAAGGCTCTTTTAATGAATCATCATAGTTTGGAACGAAATCCACGGTCTCTTTATCGATATCACCGAGTATCTCATCGGCTATCTTGCCGAGGCGGACTTCAGTGTATCGCATCGCAGCGGCACTGTCCCCGTCAATAGAATTGTGAACGAACACGCCGCATGCGAGTAAGAAATTGTGGTATCTATCAACGGAAATATCGTATGTATCAACACGTTCCTCTAAGAATCGTTTGGATATTATGCGATGGTTGTAGTTTTTAGCTGTATGCAAAAGATGATCGAAATCATTAAAATATTTTAGAGCTGTTTCAATACGAGGGATCCAATTCATATTCCTGTTCGCATCATAAACCTCTGGAGTGACCACCTCATATTTTTTCAATAATTGTGCGACATATCCTGCGATCTTCTGGCGCATTACCGTGTTCTTGTATTCAGGTTCAGTCCATTTTTCAACAAGTTTGGAGGCCGCATGCGCTGCAAGGTCTGACATCATTGTGGGATTTTGTTGTTCCAGAAATTCCATGCGTTCGATATTGGTCGGACGGTTATCCATACGATCAAAATTCTTGTGATGTCGGACGAATGGTCCTCCGGTTCCTTTTGCTATTCCTTTTAGGAAGTTGAAATCATCAGCAAGATGGTGTACAAAATCATATTCACCGGATTTGGGCTGCAACACTCTCAGGTAATCATTAAGCCCTTCTTTAACTGGAGCAGTATCAAAGTAGCCAGGCATAAGACTATCATCAATTGTGATATCCTGCGCCTCTTTATAGGAACCATCGCGCATCATGAACCTATGATCAGGTGTGCAGCGTATCTTTTCACCATTATCGATAGTCAATTCTATGAGTTCTGCGTTACGGCGGGTTATCCGGGCATTTTTGCCTTCCCCAACCACGATATGCCCTTTCTCATCAACTGAATATACGTAAAAAATATCATTTGGGCTTAAACTGGCAAGTTCCTCGAACGATTTATCAGTACCGTCTAAGAGCTTGATCTTCGTGTCACCAGTAAAACAGCCAAAATTCCCCTGCCCGTCGATCAGCGGATAACGAAGCGAGAATTCCTGTACCATCCTTACGAGAGAATCATAAACAGCGATATCGCCGTGCGGATGGTATTTACCAAGAACATCTCCCACGATCCTTGCTGATTTCTTATAAGGCTTATCATGGGTCATCCCCTGCTCGTTCATCGCATAAAGGATGCGCCGGTGTACCGGCTTCAGGCCATCCCTGACATCAGGAAGAGCGCGTCCAACTATGACGCTCATGGCGTAATCGATGTATGAGCGCTTCATTTCCTCCTCGATGTTGACCAGGGTGATCTTTTGTGGTACAAGGCTTTGCTGTTCTGGTTCTGTGGATTCTGGTTCTGGCATGGGTATCAGCTCGATTTTAATTTGTTTAAAATGAATTTTTTGATTTTTTCGGCAATTTCTATAGCTCGATGTGCATCTTCAATCGATATGTCGTAATCTCCTTCCATTGGATATCTGACATCTACTGCATAACTTGATAATTCGGAGGATATTTCATATAATTCGAAAAATTCTGAATCAATTTCTTCACATAGTGATATTATCTCTTCAAGGTCATGTATTCTTGGAATTTCTCTGCCGTGTAATGCAAGAAAGCTCTTAATATATTTTTCAACTGCTTGTTGACTATGAAAACATATAATATCTGCAGGTGACTCTGGCATGGAAAGAAGATATTTTCCTGCTGTAAGGTCATTGTTTCCTTTATTGAACCATTTTTGTGCCAGATCTTTATAATCCATATATGATCTTTCCTTTTTTCATTATTGATGTAATAAATGCATTAGTGACATTTTTCCATTTTTCCACTTCATCCGGAGTATAAACGATTATGTCCTTAGGAACATGAACATCACGAAGTAACTTCCTTATTGGAAGCACTCTCTTATGCATCGGTTCATCTGATGGCATTATGACCAGTAAATCCAGGTCACTATCTTTTGTTGGTTTTCCGTAAGCGTATGAACCAAAAATGATTATCTTCTCAGGATGGACTGCGCTGACGATGCGCTCTTTGATTTCCCTGATAAGTTCTTCTGTTATTGGCTGCATAATAATTTTATAATTTACTTTGTTTTAGGATTTCCATGCTGTGAGTCGCAAGCTTCTTGTTGAACCACGCATCGATATGATCCGGGTCGTTTTGAATTACTTTATCATAGCACTTGACAGCTTCTTCATATTTATTCAAACTATGCAGAGCAAGCCCTTTTCCATACCACGCATAGAAATAATCAGGGTCTATCTCAAGCGCCTTTTCGCAGCATTTTATTGTTTCGTCATATTTTTCCAGGTAATAAGAAGCAAGTCCTTTGCAATACCATGTATCTGCATGATCTGGATATAATTGTATGACAGTTTCATAACACTTTATAGCATCCTCAAACCTGTCCTGGATATGAAACATCAGTCCCTTGTTGAACCAGATGAACCATGAATAAGCGTCAGTTGGCTGGAGTTCGATTTCTTTATCAAAACATTTTGCGGCATCTTCGAATTTCTCAAGGCTGCGCAGGGCAAATCCTTTCCAGCGCCATGCTTTTGAATGCCTGGGATTGATCTGCAAAACACTGTTATAATATGTTATTGCATTGCTAAATTGGTTCAAATTATGAAGCGCACGTCCTTTATTGAACAGGGCGTCAACATTTTTTGGTTCAAGCTTCAGTATCCGGTCAAATAATTCTATAGCTTCATTATATTTTTTTAAATTGATGAAGGCTAGAGCTTCTGTTTTCCATTTGCCAATATTTTTTCTTTGTGCGGAGAATTTCATAAATTATGTTCTCAATTTTTAACCATTATTTTCATTTTAATTTTTCGTATGGAAACATCGCTTTGATAAACTTTTTAGCCTCATTCAGGCCGCTTTCAATATCTTCAAATCTCAAGCCTAAATTTCCAAGAGGTGGATATCGTTCAGCCATATAATAACCGGAAACACGCTCACATAAATCCCTGAAATTTTCTAACTCAGGATTATATCTTGCTGCATCATCCAGTAAAGCGTCGAGTTCATGTATCTTTCGCAGCTTACTTCCATGTTGCAATAGGAAAGCCTTGAGATATTTCTCTAAGGATTGTTGAAGGAAAAGACCACAAGCTTCGAAATCATCATATGCCCTCATATGATGAATTCTGGCCCAATCTTTTCTTGCAATAATCATCCAATCAGAAGGTAAGGAGCCTTCCTGCTTATTCATAAGTTCACTCCATCATTCAGAATATCCAAAATAAATTGATCCCCAATTTTTTTTCTCTTTTCAGTTTCTTCAGGTGTGAGTACAATTGGAGACACAGGCAAACCATTTCTTAAATCCCGTATAAGTCGTTTCGTTAAGGCGATCCTTTCAAAAAATCTTTCTTTGAGGGGCGCTATGACGAAAAGATCAACATCGCTATCTTCAGTTTCTTCGCCTCTTGCATATGAGCCAAAAAGGATCACTTTTTCAGCGTTATAACTATTTTTTAATCTTTCGCTGATCTTTTTCATTCGGTCAAATATCTCTTGATTCATGATTTCCTTAAATTGCTGTTGGCAAGACCTTCTGTTCTCAATTTATCAGAGTTTTTTCTTTTTGCGGAGAATTTCATATAGTTTCATTCCATCATTATTCAATATATCGGGTGGTTTGCTAAATTTACACCGAAAACACAAGCCGAAAACCAAACGACCAATCTGCGTTCATCTGCCTTTATCTGCGGTTTTGTTTCCGTCAATTTTGTTATTATCAATTCATATACGCCAAAAACGGGTTTTTCATTATGCGGCCCGCTAACAATGCGTCCCTTAATTTTTTGGAGGCGTTCAGTTATTGATTGCATAATTAATAAATATTTTATGTTGTTAAGTTTGATTTTGGCGATACCAAACAATTTAATAAGAAATCAATATCTGCTCTATCATTAAAAAACTTTTGATATTGATCCCAATCGTCGATACCATAATTTTTAGAATTAAAGTCATTTATACATTCAAATAATAATAATATTTTAAAATCTTCCCACGAAAAAAGAGCAATATTTTCACTGATTTTTTTTATATTAATATCCCCTTCTTTATTCCATAGCTTAGGATAACATTCATTATATTGGGTGTTATAAGAAAATGCATCCTTCTTTTTTCTTCGTTCCAGGCAATCTTTCAATGATTCTCTTATTTTATCTATATTATTTTTATGAGTTTCAATTATTTGAAAATACTCATAGTATTTTCCCGTTTTTTTGGGAAATAATATCATAAAATATGGATTTGTCACCTTATTTAAACACAATTTATGAAATATATCACATAGATAAGAAGTGACTTGATCACATTTTTTCTCTTCCGTTTTAGAGGAATCTTCGGTGAACTTGCTTTCTAAAATAAGACAATTTTTGTTATTGTCGTTAACAACTAAATCTGGTTTACTGTGTCTAAAATAACTAGGTGTATGCCCAAAAAAAGAATAAGAATTATTTTTGAAATCAGTATCATCTAATTTAGTTTTGAATACTTTTTCTATCATTTTCCCAATTAAACAAGGATTTTTTTTATTGTCACTATATTTCCATGGAGCAAAAGCATTCCAAATTATTGTATCTGAACAATAGGATTTTTCAATTATATCAGAATAAACATTATTTTGTTGAGAAAACTCAACATGAAATTCTTGTTTTAATTGTTCAGAACATACTATATAATTAGTCATAAATATTAATTCTGCCTTCCTCACACATCCAGGTTCCTTACATCCTTCGCATGCCTTTCGATGAACTCACGCCGCGGCTCAACCTTATCGCCCATAAGTATTGTGAATATCTCATCTGCTTTGATCGCATCTTCAAGCGTGACTTTGAGCATTGTCCTGCTCTCCGGATTCATGGTCGTATCCCATAGCTGCTGCGGGTTCATCTCACCCAGACCCTTGTAGCGCTGCATAGCGATACCGTCTCTTCCTATCTCAGCAAGCTTCCTGGCAAGTTCTTCCTCATTATAAACATAGAACTCTGATTTGCCTTTCTTAACCTTGAAAAGTGGAGGCTGTGCTATAAAGACATATCCGCTCTCGATAAGAGGGCGCATATAACGGTATAATAAAGTCAGGAGCAATGTCCTGATATGGCTTCCATCAACATCGGCATCTGTCATTATCACTATTTTATGGTATCGGGTTTTCAGGATATCGAATTCCTCACCTTCACCTATACCTGCGCCGATGACAGTGATGAGCGCGCGGATCTCTTCGTTCTTCAATATCTTGGTCAGGCGCGCTTTTTCTACGTTCAATATCTTGCCGCGAAGCGGGAGGATTGCCTGGAATTTGCGGTCCCGCCCCTGTTTTGCTGACCCACCGGCACTATCTCCTTCCACGATATATATCTCACTTTTTGCCGGGTCTTTTTCAGAACAATCCGCAAGTTTACCCGGAAGCGATCCAACTTCCAGCGCGCTTTTCCTTCGCGTGAGTTCGCGCGCTTTTCTTGCGGCTTCCCTTGCTTCAGCTGCTTCAAGTGCCTTTAAAAGTATGTTTTTTGCAGATGCAGGATTCTCTTCAAGGAATTCCGAAAGGCCTTCGGAAACAAGCGTCTCAACAATACCTTTAATGTCGCTGTTACCAAGTTTAGTCTTTGTCTGTCCTTCAAATTGAGGATTCGTAAGCTTAACATTGATTATCGCTGTGAGCCCTTCCCTGGCATCCTCACCTGAAAGCTTGTCATCGCCTTTGAGCAGGCCCTTTGATTTGGCATAATCGTTTGACACCTTGGTAAGGGCTGCTTTGAACCCGACAAGATGGGTTCCACCTTCATGGGTATGAATGTTATTTGCAAAAGCATAGATGTTCTCGGTATAGCTGTCATTGTACTGCATTGCGATTTCCACAATCGTAGTGTCTTTTTGCTTTCGGAAATAAATGGGTTTTTCATGCAGCAGGTTCTTGTTCTTGTTAAGGAACTCAACAAACGATATGATGCCGCCTTCATACTGGAACACTTCTTCTTTCTGGGTGAATTCTTCTTTAAGGGTTATTTTTAGACCCTTATTTAGAAAAGCAAGTTCACGTAACCTGTTTTCAAGAGTTTCTATATTGAATTCAAGCGTTTCAAAAATCGTCTTGTCGGGTTTGAATGTGATTGTCGTTCCTGTAAATGTTGATTCACCAATAGTGGTTACAGGTGTTACAGGTTTTCCGCATTCATATCTTTGCTTGTAGAGTTTTCCATCACGCCTGACTTCCACTTCAAGCCATTCAGAAAGAGCATTGACCGCCGAAACCCCTACGCCGTGAAGGCCGCCTGAAACCTTGTATGCATTATTGTCAAATTTTCCACCTGCGTGCAGCATGGTCAGGACAACTTCAAGAGCCGATTTCTGGTATTTCGGCATGACCTCTATCGGGATGCCTCTGCCATTGTCCGCAACCCTTACGCTATGATCAGGCCGGATCGTTACTTCGATATTCGTGCAGCAGCCAGCAAGCGCCTCATCGATGCTGTTATCAACAACTTCATATACAAGATGATGGAGCCCCTTTGAATCCGTACTTCCAATATACATGCTCGGGCGTTTGCGTACGGCTTCAAGCCCCTCAAGCACCTGAATCTGTCCTGCCCCATATCCATTATTTGCTTCATTCATATATACTACCTTTTTAATAGCTATAATAATATTTTATTTAAAATTTTCCCGTTTTAACTAATCTTAGATTAAATTTCATGCCTTCAGTATTTGAATTCCTTCGATGTTTGATTGTTTTTATAGTTTATATACCTTATCGAAGCGATGCATCTCGATTTCGATTTTATTAAAAAATTGTTATTTTTTTAATGTTTTATCGCCAAATCCGCACATTTTGGAGGTTTGTTCAATGAAAAATTTTTACATTGAATTGCCTTAATTATTATAAATCCTCTGATAATCAAGGTAAAGCGTGCCCTGCTGCGTTGCACTGTTCATGTCCAGATAGCGAACAAGCGTATAATATTTGTTAATACCTCCTGCATTACTATAAAAGATCAATTCATCAGAGAGCAGAGTAACGTTGCGATAGGACAAAGAAGTGTCATTCAGGATAGTCCTGTTGTTCCACGATGTTCCATTCCAGAGCTGCAATGTGAAGTTGTCTCCTGAAATATTGTATCTTATTTGCAGGATGTGATTACTGGTTCGGGGTATGTCTGAGGTATTTGTCGTGATATTCAGATGATACACAGAAGGAATCCCGGTTGTAATGCCGTGGATGCGCTGGTAATCGACGTGCAGGTTACCCTGTGTGGACCCGGAAGGGTTCTGATCTATATACCTGACCCTCGGAGCACCACCATTGTATTCATCACTGGTCAGAGTATAATTGAATACGGTCCAGGTTGTCGAATCAAGAGTTCCTCTGTTGTTCCAGTTATAGCCGTCGAATATATATACTGCATAGTTATCATCAGCAGTCTTTGAATAATTCATTTCAAGGTATTGAATATCTGCACCCGGAACTAAGGCGGTGTCTGTGGTTATATTCAAGCTATAAGTTGTTGTGCCAAGCGTGATACTCGGATTGTCCCATCTGATCTCAACAGTCTGAGTTCCACCTGTACCCTGTGTATTCAACGTTGCGAGCAACTTAATTCGGTAGTTTCCTGACTGCGAAAAGTCGCTTTCTGATAGTGATGTTGATTTAGGAGACCATGACGCAGTTGCACTGAAAGGAGTCGTGGGATATATCTGGACTATGGAAGCATCCGGCTTGACCAATTGAACATAATAATTACCAGGCAAGGCTCCAGTGTATGTTCTGACCCTCCAGTCAAAATAGAGACCTGCTGATGAAGGTATGCCGCCGTTCCATGTAAATGCCGGGGATGTCCAGGTTGAAGTTCTTGTTCTGGGGCTGTAACTCGTTGTTGTTAATTTGGAAAAAATGCCACCTGCAGCATTACCATCATTTATCCACCCGGCGGTAACAGTTCCACCACTTCCGGCCCATGCATAGGTCCAGGATTCAGTGGTTGTATTAAATCCCCACCAGTAGGTCGTATTAACAGTATTTGCTTCTTCTGCAAGAGTGGCATAAGCACTCTCATTACTCTGCATATTTGCCCAGTTAATGATAGTACCATTTGTTGCTATATTATCAGTGACATATGTGTAATTATCTGAATCCGGTATGGAAGTGGTACCGTTCTCATAGAAAGCAGCCGATGCCCCTCCATCGCTGGCGCTCCGGGAGTTCTCGAAATCAGTCACGATGCCTGTGATATTCAGGAAGTCAAAGACATAATTGTATTCCGTTGGAGGGGGTGTAGATCTAGGTGTTCGCCCAATCATTAAAAAATATACAGATACTCCTGTACAATAAGCAATTGACACATTGAAAATATAAGTGTTTATCGTAATATTGCCCGGATAATCAACT
>CABMCA010000104.1 GCA_902384525.1 uncultured archaeon | reverse complement strand
GTGAGCCAGGAATAGGTTCCGGTTGTGGTGTTCAGTATGCCCTTCGTTGCATTCGTGCCGTAAGTGATAGTGTCATTATCCGCATCTGTTGCTGAGACATTGAAGGTTAACAATGAGCCTGCTGTTATTGTCTTGTTTCCAATCGTGGTCTGGTTGGGCACATTGTTAGGTATTGTAACGTTGAACCAGACATTCGTTGTATTAATGTTCCCATATATATCAACGGTCTGGGCACTGATATTCTGAATTTCATGCGGTGATAATCCGGTACGGTTCCAGAAAGTTGTAGTGCTGTTAGCCACAAAAGCAACGGTTCCATTTGAGTAATTGAAATTGATATGATTGAAATCTGCATCCACCGGATTAGTCCATGTATTATTGATATAAAAGTTACCTGTTATCATATTCGGATTAGATACCGAGTCCAGCGGCGTATTATCATATATCGTTTTGTTCGCATTTATTATAATTGCCCCGTTAAATGAAAATTCAAAATAGCCAGTACTAAATCCGGCTTTGGAATAGCTGAAATTATATGTTCCGTTTGACAAATTTGCTATTGAATAGTAGCCTGAAGGAGATGTAATATTCTGATAACTGCCATTCTGCACCAGCACACCCGATAATGGTGAACCAAAATTATCGAATACAAACCCGCTTAAATTATTAATCATTCCTCCGCTGCCCCCTCCCCCCTCTAACCACCCCTTGCTTCCAGCCGTAACATTCCAGCTCCAATTGCGTGAAATAGAATCGTATCCATCATTTGAAATGGCCGTTATGTTATAAATTCCAACATTTGCTACTGAATTTGTATAATTTGCAGATGATACGCCCATGATCGTGAACTTCTTAATGCCGTTATTGTACCAGGTGACATCTCCAGTTCTATTAAGAGTCAGGCCAAATGTTTGAACGATACCGGATGGGGTAACAGGATCTACAGGTGGTAATGAATCTATGATTGACAAAGGAACATCATTAACTGTAACATTAATCGTTTCATTCGCCACACCACCATATCCATCGCTGGAATTGAAATTCAATATATATACACCTGCATCTCCATAGCCAGGAATCCATGAAAACTCCCCTGAAGTTGCATTTAAAGTGCCATTTGTTGCATTAGTTCCATAAGTCATTGTGTCATTATCAGCATCCACAGCGGAGATATTGAATGCAAGCAATTTGCCTTCATTTACTGTTTTATTTCCAATTGGAGACAAAACCGGAATATTATCCGGTATAGTAACATTGAACCATACAAGAGTCTCATTCTCATTTCCGAAATTATCTACCGTCTGAGCAGTAATATTCTGAACATAATGTGGGGAATAAGTAAGATTGAGATAATTTGTAGAGTTGTTAAGACTCTGGATAATACTTCCATTGCCATATTTGAATATCGTTCTATTGAAATCAATATCTGACGGATTGATCCATGTATTGTTTATGAAGAAATTACCGGTTGTTGAATTAGGATTGGTAACTGAACTCGGAGGTGTTCTATCAAAGAGGGTCTTATTCATATTTTCCATGGTAATGCCGCCAAGTGAAAATATGAAATAATCACTATCAAATCCGGCTTTGGAGTATGTGAAATTGTATTCACCATTGGGAATATTCGTTATCGAATAAAAGCCTGATTCTGAGGTGTTATTCTGGTAGCTCCCGTTTTGAACAAGCACGCCTGAAAGTGGTGAACCAAAATTATCGAATACATAGCCGCTTATATTATTCGAAGTACCACTTCCTATACCTCCGCCGCTACCACCACTACCGCCGCTACCACCGCCTCCTCCACCTCCGGTTCCGTTAGTGACATTCCATGTCCATGTCCTTGTGGCTGAATTATAACTATCACTGGCAATTGCTGTAATATTATAAACCCCAGGAATTTTTTTTGAATCGGTATAACTTGCAGATATTACACTTAAGACCCTGAAAATCTCAGAACCGTTATTATACCAGGTGATATCTGCAAATCTGTTCAGAGTTGCAGAAAATGTTTGAGATACACCTATCGGCGTAGTTGGGTCGCTGGCAGGTGAGGAATTGGTTATATTCAAAGGTACGATTATCTCGAATGCAACATCATAATAAGGTTCTTCACGAACTTTGAAACTTATCCCCCCAGTGGGTGCTGGCCAGCCTATGGATTTACATGATATGCAGACAAGGCTGCGGTACAAATGAGGAACTGTATTCATATTTGAAAAAAAATTGCCTGGATGCGTTAAATTATAAGCTTGATGGCATTGTTCACATGTGGTCTTTTTTATGGAATGTTGTTGGTTCGGGAATTTGGTATCGTTATTGCTATGGCATGTCCTGCACCATTCTTCAGGGGTGGAGTTAGAATTATTGTGATAAGGTACTTGTGTTCCATTTTTGGCGAGAACTACAGCATGCCCGCCTAACGAAACTGCATCAAAGATGTCTTTATGGCAGTCTTTACATGAGACATTTTTTATATTATGCTTTCCGCCCTGTCTCATAGCATCATATGATAGATTTAATGTTCCTTCGGTTTTGAAATCTGAGATTATCCAGTTTCCGTTATTATTTTTAATTGTATAGTCGATATACTCTGGCCGGGAGTAGTTTAAGACCGCGTTATAGGTCGAATGGCAGGCTACACACCCTTCTGAACCTAGCGATGAAAAATCCGGGTGGGCTTCTAATGTATCGTTCATACTGGATGTAGCATGGCAGTAACTACACTCTGGTTGCTTGTTAGTATGGTTAGTTGCAGATCTGACATGACAGCTAACACATGAGAAATTTGTATGCCGGTCTGATGTGGAAAGCTGTGCCTTGATATCTCCATGGCATTTTATGCATTTATCCTGGACTGATTGATAAAATTGATGGTCACCGATGATGAATGAAACGGTCTGACTAATAGTGGTTATTGCTAAAACCAAAATTACTATCAGGTATAAATTCTTATTCATTTTTCTCAAAGACTCTGGATATCATCGGGGAATATGAGCTTGAACATTTGATCACGACATCGTTACATCGAAATATGGCTCTTGATGTACTTTAAACTTCAATGTTGTGTTAGGTACTTGCCATCCCACAGATTTACATGATATGCACACTAGACTTCGGTATAAACGAGGAACTGTTTTGATATTAGTATAGAAATTGCCCGGATGGGCTGATAAATTATATGTTTCATGGCATTCTTCACAGGTTGTTTTGCGTGCTGAATGCTGCTGTGCTGAAAATTTGTTATCTCTCGGATTATGGCAGGTGAGACACCATGCTTCTTTGCTTATCGTGTTACTTATATTATGGTAAAGTGATTCTTTCCCATCTTTTCCTTCAACGACAGCATGACCTTTCGCAGAAACCGCATCGAATATATCTTTATGGCAATCTCTGCACGATACATTCTTAACATTGTGGTTGCCTCCAGGTTTCATTGCATTATAAGAGAGATTCAATACGCCTGTTGTTGCGAAATTGGAGATGATCCAATTTCCCGAATCGTTCGTGATTGTGTAAGAAATAAATTCGGGTCTTGAATAGTTAATTACTACATTATAGTTCGTATGACAGGCTATACACCCTTCTGAATTCAAAGGTATGAAATCGGAATGGGCTTCATGGGTATCACCCAATTGCGTTGAATCATGGCAGTATTCACATTCCGGAGCCTTATTTGTATGATTAAGTGGTGATTTGGGATGACAGTTTGTACAGGAAAATGAGGAGTGCTGGGATGATGTGGATAATTGGGTCTTTACATTTGTGTGGCACTTTATACATCCACCCTGATCAGACTGTAAAACCTGTTTATCGATATTGATAAAAGAAACTGTTTGAATTAAAGCAGCAACGATGACCACGAAAACAACTATTATATATATTTTCTTATTCATCTTTTATTCCCCATCATAGTCATTATCAAAGCGCTAAAAGCTATTATTGTAATAACATACCCCCATGTTCGTATCATTATGAAAAAATTCTGTAAGAATTCGAACTGGTCTCCGTATTTATAGAGTTTACCTTCTTTGGAAAAATCCAGAATAAAATAAGAACCCATACCTTTTAACACAACAGGATGCCCTTCTATAACAATAGCTTTTGAAATAATATCTTTTTTTGTTGTACCATAATCATCTGCAAGAGGATTATTATCACCTTTTGTGGTTACAATATCATTTTGAATGCCAATAACCCTGTGAGTCACAGTGTTTTGAACGCCGAATGCATTGAATGTGATTATATCTCCAACCTGGGGATCTTTAGATATAGTTTGTGTAAATACAAGATCTCCTCTCTGGAATTCGGGCTTCATGGAATCCGAGATGACAGCCGTGAATACAATGAATTTCAGGCCAAATGCTAATATGAGTATTACTAGAACGATTAGCATGATGCCCTCCTCTTTTCGTGTGTCCTTTTGTATTATCGCCCTACTGTATCTGGTTTTCATGTACCAGGATGAAATGAAGTGCATAACAACCGAATTTTCTGATTTATAATAGTAGAAACCCAATAGTAACATTGAAAATATCCCTGAAATAATCAATGGTACCATATAATCTACTTCTTTCATATTTCAATCAGGTTCGTGGTTTTTTCTTTAAGATATCTTTCATCTTGCCAGTCATTTCATCCATCTTATTGGACATCTTATCCTTCAAATCCCAAAAACTATTTTCAATAAGCTTATCCGTAATTCCTTGTGAAGGAGCATTAATTGGAGTTTCTTCTTTTAACTTATTTCTTACATAGTAAAGCATTCCGGCAAACATCAGGAATACCAAAACAATTGATAATTTTAAAGTATTTTCCTTGACTTTGGCAAGGATAGGGTTCGGTCCTGTTGAAGCTTCAGCATCCTGAATAAATACGTTTCTAAAAAGTTGAGGAGCATCAGATACTGTTATCTTGTTTATTCCCATCGTTTTTAAATTAACGGGTATTTCTACAGATTTTTCTTCAAGGTACTCCAGATTGATATTGGACGATCCAATTGGAACCCTGTTTGAATAGACCGTTATAGTCTTGTTACCTGTCTTCCCATTATTTATCGCCTGTACTGTAACAGTTACATTCTCGCCAACACCTGCGAACTCTTTATTGACGTTCATACCTGTAATTTTTATTTGAGGAAGCTCGGGAAGTCTGCTGGATTCTGTCTCGTTTTTGATGGTGAATGTCAACTCTGCATCCCTGTATTTCAAATCCGGGGTATCTGCTCCAAAGTGCAGTTTAAAAGTTCCCAGTTTTCCTGCTTTTGCATCAAAGATAATAGTAGAATTATTGAGACCTTTTACAGTGACATCCTTGGTTGAGACCATATTTTGATCTACAAGCATAGAAAGCTTGACATCGGCATCGTCTTTATAATTGTTATCTAACTTAACTTCGATCTTGAGTTTCTCTCCAAGTATGCGGTCAGTGCTATTATCAATGAACCTGACATCATGAAGAAGGAGTCTATCAGGCGGATATCTACTAACATTTTTGTCTATCTTAAAATTTAATACTGCCCGCGCTGCCGGAATGCCAAGCTCACGAAGCACTCCCAGATCTTTAGCATTTGCACCAGTATCGTAGAATATTTTATACATATCCGGATTAATACCAATAGCAAATGGGTCACTTGAAACATTTTCATCGTATGCTTCACGGTCAACCATATCGAATACAACTATATTGATCTTGTAGTTTCCTTCTATCCAATCGGCCTTAGGATGCAGGGTATAATAAACAATATTAGGATCATAACTTCTTTTGAAGGAACTTATTTTTTCTACTGCCACGATATTATTCATAGGATCATTAACTACATAGACAAAACCCAGGGCTGACAATCGTTTATATGCCATGTTTTTAACTTCCGAATAAACGACTATATCAGCCTTCGGATCCGGAGGATATGTAGCAGACCAGTGCTTTACATAAGTGCCATCATTCTGGCTTTTGGCCGCAAGATCAAAAAGGAATTCACCCTGGGCTGATACAAGTGGAGCAATAAGCATTAGAATGAATATTGAAATAATTAAATATCTCATATATAATCTCTTTTAATAATATGTTTCTTGAGTTTATATTTTTTGTCATATATACAATCATTAATGTAATAATCATTATAATGTATTTTTTTCATATCACCGTCACATCCGATACAGCTATGACATCTGCTGACATATTTCCAAAAGTCTCTATTCTTATAGTTTTAGTCGCATAGGTGTTATTAATGGTAATATTGTTGCCATTTGAGTTTGTTTCAATGGCAATGGTGCTCGGGCGTGTCCAGTTTATGGATACTGCTGTTGAAGTATGGCAGGCGATACAATTATCATTGGTGTTATGTTCCATACCGTACTTGATGAAAGCTTCATGTATAGTGTCTGGAGTATTGTTAAGGTACTCCGAATGACACTCAGCGCAAAGTATAGTGGATGAGGCATGGGCTAATGTACCTGGAGTTACAATTTTTGATCCTGCACCATTGATATCGTCTGATCCTGAGGGATCTTTGTTCACTTTGATTTTTCTCGGATCGAGCGTGGTATTTCGTGTTACGATGTCAGTATCCTTCGTCATGCCGTTGATGTAAGTGGATATCTCGGTCTCTTTTTCGTAATTATATAATATACCCATATCTCCAGGGGTCATGTTCCCTGCATATTGACCATTTATATCACGGAACTGCACCTCATCTTTACCCGTAGCAGCCCACTGGTCTATTGTGATTTCACCGGAAATTGATTTCGGGAAATTTCCCCTCTGGTAATTCTGGATAGTGGTTGCGAGAAACCTGTACTGAATGTTTGATGGTCCTGTAACATTGATATACATCAATCTTTCATAAGCATCATCACCGCTTGCATACTGCACACCTTTCTGGACACGGTGACAATCGGCACATGTGAAGTTGTTGTGTATGAAACCGGTGTGGAGCTCCATCTGAATATCCCCGTGACATTTTCCACAGGGAACCTGGGAGCCGTTCAGGTCAATATTATAGAATGTATGCTGGCCTCCAAGTAATGAGAGGGTATTTGGGATAAGCCATATGGAAATCCCGCCTAAGGCAAGCAGTACCCACACCAGTTTCATCTCACTCCTCGCAGCTCCAACAATAGAAAGCTGTAGTTTTATACTGAATGGCGCCTGTATGACTAACGAGGCGGATCGGTATGATCAAGACATCGCCTTTTTTGGGTTCTTTTCCATCTCTGAAGAAAAGCCTGAGGGAAAATACACCTTCTTCTGGCCGATGAGCAGAAGCCCAGAAACTCGCAGGGGCTGAATTCAGGTTGTTTAAGCGTGCATTAGCATCAACTTCAGGGAATTGCGGAATTGAATCCGCCCTCTTATAGAAAAATGCTACACCCGATTGCTCAAACGTTACATTGTTGATCATAGGGTTTCCTTTATCAGTTAGATTCGTGGAAACTTTCAATATAAGCGCAGGTTTTTCCAATCCATAATCTATAGCATGCTGATAGAGATAATATCCCGATGCCGATAGTACCAGCAGTATTATTATACCGTATGTTATTGTTTTTTTTCCGACCATTTATGTCACTTCCAATACTGAAAATATCAGTACCCTGTTATTAAGTATTTCATTTTTTTTCTCCTTATCCATTCATATTACTCCAAATATTGCATTAAATATTTGTTTTATGAAAGCAAATATGGTAAATTTTTCAAGATTTAGGGTTTTTTGAGATTCATTAGATGACGTAGCAGAACCCTTTATATAAACTTTATCCTTTGCCCAGGAACCATGACATATAGGGCAAATTTTAGTGATATTCTTGATATGAATGCCGTGAACTTGATCACCATGACATTGCACACACTGGAATCCTTTCTTTTCAACCCCTTCAATTTTTATAACCGTGAAATTATCCTGTGTGTGACATATATTACAGTTTACAGCATTATGTCCATTGTGGAATATATCTCTCTCACTGGCATTGACCTGGGTGTTTCCCATATGACATCCTTTACATATCTTCGGGTTATGCTCATTTTGCAAAAGTTCTAGATTGAAACCCCCTCCTGGTAATTTATAATAATGACAGTTCCCGCATTCACCTGAACCGTAATCAGCGCCCAGGGTTTCCGCATGGCAGCCAAAACACGGTGTAGGTTTATGGTAATCAGGAATCTCCCCTCTTGCAAATTGTACAGTGAATAATACCAAAATAAAGAATATATAATTCAAAATTGCCTTTTTATTCATCCTTTTTCACTTTTTATAATTCTTGAATTCATCATAAACTGAAAGTTTATCAATAATTTCTTCATAGGAGGTGTTTTTCCATATCTCAATGAGCAGGTTTAAAAAACTTGAATCTTTCAATGTACAGAATTCTTTCACATCACAATACGGTTCTTTTGAAAAGCGGTTCTTAAACTCAGCTTTGAGATTATCAAAGTTGATCTTGTCAACATCGTCAATCCTGATGACTTTCATCCTATCACAAGTTAAACAATGTAACTAAAGTATATAAAGTTGTTTACATCCGGTGAAAACATCTATAATCGATAATAATTATAGTTCAAAAACCTATTATAAAAAAGAAAAAAAAGGAAATGGGGATTACCCATCCCAGTTTTATGGATTTAATTTGTTAATGCTGTTGCGTTGTCGCTGGATGCACCATTAAGACCGGTGATCACTGCGCCATTGCCGTTCACATACAGGGTCTTGGTTGGTGTCCATGTGTATGACTTATCGCCCACACCGAAGGTCTGGCCAGAGCCATTGCCGTATATTGCGACATTGACGCTTCCTTCAACTGCGAAGTTGCCAACGCTATATGAACCATTTTTCTGTTCAATTGCGTCAAAGGCAAGCTTGTAGCCCTTCTTGAAGTTGATGTCCACTGCAACGTGCGTGTGGCATGCGACGCATGCGCCGTTTGATGCGCCATAGCCGAATCTATTGATTCCATCATTTGTCTTCACGAATGCATTATGGGCTTCTGTGGAGCCAGTATCGTTCGCGTTGCCTGTTAAACCAAACCCGCCTGCTGCGAGTTGAGTCTCAAATGCCGGGGTATGGCTGGCAGTTGAATAGTGGCAGTTAGCACAATTGCTGTTCGGATTTGTGGGGTCAATTAACCAGCCTGCATGGTTATACGGTTCTGGGGTATCAACCTCGTATCCTGCAACACCTTTGGTTTGATCTCCGCCGTGGCATTCAAGGCATGAGACGAGTGATGCTGCATGGTATGTTGTACCAGGGGTTACTTCTCTTGAGCCTGCATTGACAAGGCTTGCAGTTGCGTTGGTAAAGGTAACCGCCCTCGGATTAAACGCCTGTTTCTGTGAGGTAAGGTTTGTGTCTTTGTATGTACCGCTTGCATATGTTGATACTTCGCTGGCATACGAATAGTTATATAATGTACCTGCAACTCCATTTGACTGTAAGCTGCCTGCGTATTTTCCGTTGGCGTCTGAGAACTGTGTCTGGTTTAAGAATGCTGAGCCATCAGCATTAAAGACATTTCCTTCCCAACCATCGACACCTGGCGCGGTTGCCATTGCTGCTGTATATAATATACCCTTCGGGAAATTTCCTCTCTCGAAGTTCTGTACTGTTGTTACTAAGGAAATTCTTGCTCCTGCTGCGCTGGAATACGTTATTGAAGCATAAGCATCGTCACCGCTTGCGAATCCCTGCTCAGCCCTGTGGCAGTACTCGCACTGGAAATCTGCATGCGGGCCTTTTGTAGGTGTTATTGAATTTGACGATCCCTGTAATTCTGCTTTCACATCACCGTGACATTTCTGACACGGGACCTGGTTGCCTGTTGCGTCAATGTTGTAAAAAGAGTGCTGGCCTGCGAACAACGACATGGTTGATGGCAAAGCGAACACGCCTATTCCAACTAACGCAATTATGGCTAAAGTAAATTTTGTGTTCATTATTTATTCACATCCTATCTTTAAACCCTAAATCCAAGTTGGTTTTTTCAAGAATAAGAATCAAGCAAATACTATCCTTCTTTTTGCTATCTCTCCTATCCTATCCATTCCCAATTTGGTATCAATTTGGGTATTATTAGGATATGATTTTAAAACATATATACTTTTCTAATGAAATAGCAGGAAATTCACAAAAGTACCTGGTACATCCATTTCAAAATATTCTCCAGAATTGGCAGTATTGTATAATTCTGTGATGGCGAAATATAGGTAATAGTAACGACCCAGTAATAAAAAATCAATATTATGGAAGCTTGCGCAAGCGATAATGCGATTAAAAATAATGTAATTTTATCCAATAAATCAGTAAGAGATTTATTATTCTCGATTAAAAGGCTCATTGATAATGAGATTAATAAAATGATTGAAGTGATCAGCGCCAAAGAATAATAAATATTCATGAAAGGCAGAGGGAATATACTGATAAAATATAACATCAGTATTATTACTGCGGCTGCGTATAACTGGATTATTTTCTTATAGTTATTTTCGATCATATCTCTTATTTTATCTATTCTGAGAGCAAAATAAAGCAGCACTATATACATGATTAGTAAATACCTGTATTCAAGAACTATTGGTGTATCAGTAATTATTAATAGAATATAGTTTTTATGTAATAAAACAAATATTATAGCATATAGCCCCAACAATTTATCTGTTATATTTAACCTGATTTTCTTTTTTATCCTGTCTATTACAAACGCAAACGCAGTTATCAAGAAAGGACTTATTAAGAGAAGACCGAATGTGTTTCCTAATTTCCGAATCGTTATATCTGACATAATGTCCAGAAAACCAGTCCTGATTTCCGGATTCCAGATAAAGCCAAGATTATTCAGAAGTTCAATTTGTCTGTCTTTGAAAGCACTTTCATTAAGTGTGATCATATTTTTTTCAACTTGCATTTTCATGGGAGTATCACTTAAAGGGTGTGCTTCTATTATCGAAAATGGACTCCCCAGTATTAATTGATTAAATGTGAAAAAGGGGATAAGTGATACAAGAATAATCAATAAGATCAATGCTATATGTTTGATGCTTCGCCTGAAAAATAATATATCCATTATCAGGAGTGACAGCAGAAGCGCCGCACCTTCTGCAATTCTCGTCCAGGTGCAAAGTCCTGCTAATAGATAAGCAGAATATATGAACTTATTTTCTTTTCGTTCCTGGTATTTATAAAAAAAGTAAAAAGCCAATACAGTTAATAATAGAGCAAGAGAATGATGCTTTAGCGTAATTGAATAAAAGGAAATGGGTGTAGCGAATATAACAAAAAGAGATGCAAAGATAGCGATTTTATTATTAAATAAATTCTTGAATAAGAAATATACCATTAAAACCAAAAAAGAAGAAATTAGAATATTAGTAAATTCAATTGAGATAATTTCCCCCCATTTAGGAAAATAAATTGGATCAAATGATCGCAGATTGATCAGTATCAATATGATATAAGATACAAACCCACCTGCTGCAGCATTCTTTATTTTCCAGGCTCTTGCGAGGAGATAAACACTGATCCCGCCGCTCAATGCCCATATCTGCAAAAGGAATAAATGAGCGCCGTACAGATAATCCATACTTCTTAATACAAAATATACAGGTAATGACAAAATAAGCAATGAATAGCTGAATTTTCCATATAGATGATTTTCAACTGTTATGTATATCCCACTTTCCACGTTCACCTTGGCTGTTTGTAAATCCAAAGAACCATGTATAAAATTATAGAATTGGCTTACGATAATCCCCTCATCCGAAAAGAGCATACGTGTGCCTGCAAAGCTAAGAAATATAAAAAGTGAAACGAAAAATAATATTAATGGAATTCGGTTAGATTCAATTAACTTGACAATTTTTTTATGCATTGGTATTCGGATTGCACCACTTCAAGTGGCTATATAATTAAGCTTCTATATTTAAATTTAACTCCCGATCACAATGATTTTTCAGAATGTTACTGCAAAATCTATTTGTAGCCCGATACAAATATTACCACAATGAAGATTAAGGCAAAAATAATTGGAAACAAGGTGCATGAAGTAGGCTACCGTGTATTCTTGCTTCGAAAAGCCCTTGAGCTGGGGGCGGAGCGATTCAATGCCTATAACACAAAGGAGAACGGAGATCAGGTACTCATTTCATTCCTGGAGGGTGACAGCGATCAAATATCGATATTCCAGGATTATGTTCAGAATAATAAACCTGAAAATGCAAAGGTATCAGATGTCATTTTTGAAGACTATACTGGTTATCTGATAGGAATAGTTGATTATATGCATTTGATCCAAGTAGAGCAGCTAAGCAAGGGAATACCAGCCATCCTGAGCATAGACAGAAAACAAGATAAAATGCTGGAGAAACAAGACCAGATGCTGGAGAAACAAGACCAGATGCTGGAGAAACAAGACCAAATGCTGGAAAATCAAGAGAAGACTCTGGGGAAGTTAGATCAAACCAGGACGGAGATCAGCAGTGAGATCAAGGATTTGCGGCGGGATTTAAGATCATATCTTGATGAAAAATTGATCAAAATCGAAAGCGATATATTGCAGATCAAGGCAAAAATCGGACTTGAAACATAACCCTATGCAGCCGGGGATACCGTGTACTATTATGGCGTATTCGGGCTGTTTGGATCTTGTCCGTTTTTAAAATCATGCGATGAGCCCGAAGTAAATGATCAGTACAATTAAAACTATCATCGAGACAAGAAGTATCAAATCGACCATCTTTTGAAACTTTAGATTTCGTTCTTTTTTCTGTTCTATAACTGATAAAATAAATTCATCTATTGGCATCCAGACATCTTCGGGATTATTTTTTACAAAGTCTTCTATGGCTTGTTTTCCCCTGGAAGTAATTACACAATACTGAAAATATTTTATAAATCCATCTTGAATAAGTTTATAAATATGCTTCTCTATGACCATTGTCCTTATTTGCAGCACTTCTGAAATTTCTTTTATGGTCTTAAAACCCAAAGTCACTGATTTCAGGATAGCATAATCCACTTCGCCAAATTCGTTTTCAGAAACATCGGTATTTTCTGATTTTCTATTTTCAGTGATCTTATCAGACGAGCTGACTTCCTGTTTTTGTTTTTCAATTTCCTGTTGTTTTTGAACGATCTTTTTTCCGGGAGTTTTCTCCCATGTGCCATCATCCATAAGAAAATCCAAAACTTTCTTGTCGTTAGTCTTGTCCATAATTATCCTAATAATCTCTCTAAAATACTTTTTTTCTCCGGGATCCCACACACTTTTCTTGCTATTTGCAGTAATGCTTTTGCGGGAGCTGACTTTGGTTTCAGCAAAATTATAGGCTTTTTTGAGTCCCTGGATTTAACGACAGCATCATCTACAGGTACCACCCCGATAACCGGCAATCCTAGTTTTATTCCAATGTCCTCATAAGTATTCTTTTTATATTTATTCACAATTATGCCTGTAATCTTCATATCAGTAAGCCCGGAAATTGTTCTTACCTTCTGGGCATCTGATATGGAAGCGGCATCAGGATTGACAATGAGTATAACCTCATCGGAATACGTCATTGGCAATAAACTGAACTTGGAAAGGCCTGCCGGAACATCAAGAATTATAAAATCAAATTCGCTGTTCTTTAATTCCGAGATAATTTCTCCCAACTTATCAATATCTGCACCACGTAAAGCTTCAATCGAAGAACCGCATGGCAAGATGTTCAGTCCCATCTGGATAGAGTATATTGCGCTCTGGATATTTGCTGAGCCATTCAATACATCAAGAAGAGTTATTAATGGTTTTTCAAGTCCTGTGTAAAGGTCCAGATTCGGAAGAGATACGTCAGTGTCTACGACCAGAACATTCTTTTTTAATGATGCCATAGCAAATCCCAGGTTCAATGCGATAGTCGTTTTACCGACACCACCTTTTCCAGAAGCTATAGCGATTACTCTTGCTACCATTTTATCACTTCCACTTGTTTTTTAAATATATTCTTAATAAATATATCAATATAACAATAACTGAAAGGCCGATTACGATCCTAAGCTGCGGCTTTTTTTCTATTGCGGGTTCAACTGTTACGGCAGGAACAGGTGTGCTTGATTCCACAAAAAAAATCTTGCTGAGATTTGATTTATCAACTGTAACCCTGTATGCGCCCAGATCTCCTTTAGTCACATTGAAATAAATATCTTTAATTTCCGAAAAGTTTAGATTTACCTGTCTTTCTTCTTCCAGCATGTCGTTAATAAACAACTCTACAGGCTGGGTTCCTTCCTTTCCGGTATTTTTTACTGTCACAGCAATACTCACTGTCTGGTTTGGCTCGACGCTTAATTTATCTATCTGTATATCCTGATAAACAAATTCCGTAGGTGTTTCTATCTTATTTTCTGCGCTCACTGCGAAGACAACAGACATATTTAACCCGATGGTATTCATTCCAGTCGGTATAATCTCTACAGTATGATTCCCGATAATTCCGCTGGAAACTGTGAAATTAGTCCGGCTGGAGCTATAACTTTCAATTTCCAGTGTAGTTTTGTTAATTACTTTATTATCTAATAACAGATCAAGTGACGTGGAACCTTTATCATAAAAAGTATTGCTCACATTTACGCTAACTGTAACTGGCATATCTGGTGCCACACTTGTCCTATCAAGCATGATTTTTTCTATTCTGAATCTGTCAACAGGGTATTTATTTGCATACCTGTCGACAAAAAATGTTTTTGTAATTACGAAATGCTGATCCGGCAGAGCTGATGCATTGCTTCTATTCATTACCGGAAGATCAGGCCTATCAGTTTCATTCACATATGATCCTATAAGATCACTATAATACTTATCCATAAGTGATTTATTCAATAGGTCTAAAATATGTATATCAGCCGTATAAACCCCATCAACCCACTCTTGCGGCACATTTTTTGAATATGTCATGAAATCATTGTCTTTGTAATCATCATATCTATTGCTATATAATGAAGTATCCACAATATTATTATTCGGATCCTTAATAATAAAAATGTAATCAACAGCCACCTCACGCTCATGGTTCACACCGTCGGCCTCTACATAAATCTTTAAAATGCTTCCGGGAGGAAACCTGTCATTCCAGTGCAGATCATAATCCTGCAATCCTCTTACATTATAAACTATCCTGGCATATCCATTATCAACAGCCATAGAGGGAACAGTTAAGATAATAAATACCATAATTAGTAAAGTAAGTTTATATTCCACGCACAACAATATACCGATTAACTTATAAAGATTTTGAAAATATGAAACTATGCAGAATTATTTTTATTCTAACCCTCTTGATATTAATATCAATATTAATATTAGCAAGTGGTTGTATTCAACAGGGAACTCCATTAAGAACTCAAAATAATGAAGAAATAGCTGGCAGGGTGATTTCAGAAAAACTTATTGTTAAATTCGGATTTTTTTCCGGAATTCCGGAGAATTTCAAGATAAGTCCGGATAGTACGCGATTTGTTTATGTTGAAAAAGAAGGAGAAAAGCGATTCATTGTCTTGGATGGAGAAAATGAAAAGAAATATGATGATATAAATGGTTTCATTTTTAGCCCTGATAGCAAGCGCCTGGCTTATGCTGCAAAAGAGAATGATATGTCTTTTGTTGTAATTGATGGAAAAGAACAAACCCACTATGAAAATGTGAAAAACCTCATCTTCAGTCCGGATGGCAAGCACCTGGCTTATGTGGCAAATGATAGCGGAAAATGGTTCGCTATAATAGACGGAAATGAGGAAAATAGATACGATCGTAGCGAAATACCTGTCTTTAGCCCTGATAGCAAACAGGTAGCATACGCAGTAAGAAACGAAGATAAATGGTTTGTATTAATAAACGGAAAAGAACAGAAACATTTTGAAATCAGTTTAACACCTATCTTTAGTCCTGATAGCGATCAAGTGGCTTATATCGCCAGAGATAAAGACAAAATGTTCGCAGTATTTGATGGAATAGAGAAAAAAAGGTATGATAGCATCCTGGCAAACACTTTTATCTTCAGTCCGGATAGCAATAAAACATCCTATGTGGCAAAAAAGGATGGAAAGTGGTTTGTGGTATTGAATGAAGAAGAAGGAAAAGCATTTGATGAAATCCTGAAATATACTCCCATCTTCAGTCCGGACAGCAAAGTTGCTTATGCTGCAAAAGATAAAGATGGATGGTTTGTAGTGGTGGATGGAAAAGAACAGAAACGATATGCCAGCATACTGAAACATACCCTTACTTTCAGTCCCGATGGAAAACGGATTGCTTATGCAGCAAGAGAAGGAGATAAGTGGTTTGTAGTTGTGGATGGAAAGGAAGGAAAACGATATGACGATATCCTGAAGCATACTCCGGTATTTAGCCCTGACAGCAAACGAGTAGCTTATGTAGCACGGGAAGGAGATAAATGGTTCGTGATAGAGGAAACAACTGATGGGGATAAATTTAAAAATATTATTACCTTCAGACCTGACAGCAATTTTGATGAGGTCGGAAATGATGACGCAAAAGATGTTATTAATAGCAGTATAGGGAATCAATACGATGGTATCATAGAAGGTTCCTTACTTTTTAGCCCTGATAGCAAGCATCTGGTTTATGGGGTTTCAAACAGTGACGGGCAATTCGTTGTTGTGGATGGAAAAGATGGAAAAAGATATGATTCTATTATATTTATCTACGATGGAGGAGGGATCATGTTTGATTCACCGGACCGTTTCCATTATCTTGCACGAAAGAACGGAGGAATTTATTTGGTGGAAGAGATTGCAGCTACATATATATGATACTATGAAAAGAATAAACCGTAAAAACACCGTAATTATCCTTACATTTTTCCTGTTCATTGGCATTACTGTTGAGGAACCATATACAGATTTTAACTATTATAATTATACAGTTAACGAATCATACATAGAGGAAGCACCACTTGATTATATCGTACTGGATGCCCAATATACAGATTCTGTATTACACGGAATTTAAATATGATATAATTCCGCCAACAAAAGAAGTTACGAAATATAGAAACGTAACAACGAAAAGAACTGAAACAAAATATCGTACAATCCAAAAATCTCATGATGTAATTAAACTCAAGAATGAAAGTATGTCAATCCTTCAAAGATTTTTTCCATATATAATCTGATTCCTGCTTTTTCTTGTCTTCCTGTAATTTTTGTTCAACTTTTGAAATTGATACATCAAAAAGTTTTTTCAGCATTCCTTTTTGTTGTAAAGCGAAAAATCCACTTTCTATCTGTTCTTGTTTTCTTGGCGCGATCAATGGCAGGCTTCCTGTTGATGCATATACAGCCCAGATGTAATAAACAAATGTATATAATCCAACAGATACATATAGTGTTGCCATTAATACGTTATAATTCAAAAGATTAGCTAAAAGCATGACAGCTACCGGTATCACAAGTATGGGGAAAAAAGCCATTACCCATGCTGAAGACTCTTTCCATAAATTATATTCATTAGTTATGAATCCCCACCATGCAATAAATACCAGGAGAATAGCATAGGGAGTAATACCTCCAAGATTAAAATTCAAAAGGAACATAAAGGCAGCCATTGTCACAACTATTAAAAAAATCGATTTGATCGCGAATTTAATTGAGGTTGCAACAGCAATGGGCTCCTGTAGAAGATTACCCGATTTTACATCCCTTGCATAACGCTCCTTTAAGATATTTTCAACCTTCAAATCTATATTGGACATCCTGTCCAGAATAATATTTGTATCCACATGCGATTCAGCTATATTTTCCACTAAAGGCGCAAGTCTTGAATAAACTCCTTCCTGGAATGCCGTATCTATCAATATATCAGTGATTACTCTCTTCTTAAAAGCATTTAAGACAAAGTGAACGGCTCCGAGTGAGAATATAAAAATAAATAAATCTATGAAAGTATTAAGATAATATGATTTCACAATAAAATCTATATAAAAAGAAATGATTGACATCAATAATATCGCGACTGTCAGGATCAAAGCACTGGCAACGCCTATTTTATCGAAGAACGAATAATGCTCCAGAGGCCTGATGGATACATCTTCATTAACATCAAGTAAAGGGTTCTTAATTTTATTTCGGATATTGCTGCGTTCCATTGACATAAACCTTTACCTCTGGTTCAGTATATAATTTAAAGTGTAATGAAGTATTCGGAACAGGATTCCCGGTGTTCTTACATGCCATGCACAGATATGATTGAACAAAATCCGGCTGGAGACTGATTGAAGTCTCTATGCTGCCCATGGAAGTACTGTTGTAAGGTGGCGTCTTCATAATCCCATTGAAATTTACTGAGAAGCTTCCTGATCTGCCATGACAGTCCATACATAATATTTTAATAGAACCATGATTGATGAAGTTAAAAGGATAGGCCGGATATGGGGAATTATTAAGGTTATCTTTAGTAAAGGGATCATGGCATGACCTGCAATAAACGTTCATATCGCTATAACCTGTATAATTATGTTTCATTCCCCACTGCTCGTTAGAATGCCCGCCATTAGAGACTGCCTGCCTTATGTCATCGTGACAGGATATGCAACCTGTATCTATTGATATATTATGGGATTTTCCATCTAAATATTTTATGACCTTCACTTCCTTTGTTTCTCCCAATGCAAGATTTTGTATCGTCCATGTGCCGCCTGAATTTTCAACATCCCATTCAATATATTCCGGTCTTGAAAAGATAATATTATTATTTAAACCGGAATGGCATGAAGAGCATGCAATGTTACTGCCTGCAGATAAATTACTTGAATTGGCACTCAGGACAAAAGGGATATGCGCATCTGCACCTGTCGGATTTTCTGCATAAACCTGAGCTACAGATGCAATATATGTATTCTTTTTCACATCAGTGACCATCTTTGGTTCTGTGCCATGACATTCAAGACATGGGGGAATACTTGAAACATGGTATGTTGAATACAACTGATGGCAGGAGATACATGAAAAGGATATATGATGAGAGGAATTTGTGAGTTCTTCTTCAATATTCGGATGGCATTTTTCACATTTCAATTGATTTAATGATAAAAACAGATGCTTCCCTGAAGATTCATTGGACTGAATATTCAAATTTGCTGATTTTTCTGCATTTTTCGAATAATTCCATATTTGCCATGTGCTGTCACTGACCCTGCGGGAATTCAACGTGTATGTATCTGCATAACGTATATTGATGCTGATAGATTTCCTGGTATGGCAGGAAACACATGCTTCATTTTCACCTTTCATCAGGGGCGATGAATTTGCCCCTGCTATAAAAGGATTATGGGATTCCGCATTTGTTACATTTTCACCAAATACATTTGCAAGAGGAGTGAGGAATGTATTTCCATTTGAATCCGTCACAAGGCGCCTGGGATTAGAATGGCAATCAAGGCATCTTGGTAAAACCACATTTCCATGCGTTGCATTTGAAGTCGTATTGATAGTATGGCAATTTTCACATGTAAAAGTGTGATGAAATTGAGAATCAAGCTCCTGTTTGATATCAGAATGGCATTTTAGACAATAGGATACTCCGGTATCATAAAACCAGTGCTGGCCAGCAAATAAAGAATAAATGTTTGGCATTACGAATACTATGGCAGAAAGTAACGCCACGATAAGCAAGATATGCCTTTTTTCCATTTATGTACCTATCATTTCTGAATATTATCTACTTTGCCATGGCTTTTGCTTAAATGTCATAATAATATAAAGGAATAGGGAAAACACTGCAATAACATATCCATAAATTTTTAGAACCTGGAAAAATAAAAAGTATTTTGCGTAGTCCTGCCCCAGAGGACCGAAGTCCTGATGAGTATCATCTACTATGAAGAATTTACCATATCCTTTTATGACCACTGGTTTTCCCTGGATCAAAATAGCTTTTCCAAGAATATCTTTTTTCTGAAGTTCCCACCAATCCATCTGACCTGTGGCATCCCCTGCCGTATTTATGCCTTTGTCTGTAATCAGGCTTATTCTATGTACAATGGGATATGAAGTATCTGGCCTCTCGAACATTATTATATCTGCCGATTTGTATGTACGATCGATATTCTGCATCAGGACAAGATCATCCTTATTGAAAGTGGGAGACATGCTTCCTGATACCACAGCAGTAAAAAAAATTGCTTTTGATGCAAAAAGGTACATTATAATCAGTGCAATCGTAAAAGTAAATAGCTCTTTGAATAAAACTTTCTGGGATTCTGCTGGTCTTTGATTTATTTGTTTAATATAAGCATTGATCCTATGCTTCCTGTCAAATGTTTTAAAAGTTCGGATAATTGGCTCAAAAGAACTAATGCTATAAATAATTCTTCTATATACCATTATTAAAAATGCCAAAAGTATTAAAAGAAACAGTATATCATTTAATGATATATACATAAAAAAAGATAAAAATAGGAAAAAATTTAATTTTTCCTACTTACTCATGGATTCTTGGGATCAAATCCTAATGGTGCGGGTGAAATAGATACATTTGGTTCTGTTGCACTATTGATCTTACCGGACCTATTACCGTATGTCTGTATCTGGACAGTTCCTTCTGTAGCGAAGTTATTAACAGTCCATTCGTGAAGACCAGTTGTTGCATTTTCCTTGGCATTGAAGCTAATCTTATATGCCTTTGTCCAGTTGATGTCCACCGCAACGTGTGTATGACATGAAATACAGGCTTCATTGGAACCCCTGAGGAGCAAAGATGTATTTGCCTGATTTGCAAATGATGTATGAGCTTCTGCCGAACCATTAAGAATCGATCTGGCATCAACCCCTGGCCCCGAACCGCTGTGGCAATCCAGACATAAAGGCAATGCAGCTGCATGGAAATCACTGCCCAGAGCTCCTCCCTGTTTGAGACCTTCCTTTGTTGGTGCTGTCGTTATATGGCATCCTGCACAACCTTGTGCCATATGAACTGCATTTACTGACCCGGGCTGGCTCAGTTCTGAAAATACATCCGCATGACATTTCTCGCATGGTATAGCTGCAGCACCAGCGCCTATATTATCATAGAAGTTATGCTGTCCCGCAAATAATGCTAATGTTTGCGGTAACGCAACCAATCCTATTGCCGCTATGGCAATCCCAATTAATATCATTTTGTTAGTCATAAAACATTCCACCTTTTATTAGAGCAAATATCCATACCTCTCATACTTATTTATTTCTTTTATTCCCATAAATACTTTATGATTTTCATTTCCAGATCATATTCTGCACAAAATAACCTATTTGTCCTCCTTTTATATCAACAATCATAATTGAAATATGCACTGTATCATTCAGTACAGGATACTTATCTTCTTTAAATCCAATATTAAACGAATATGCTCCATTTCCTTTATAGGGCAGCGTTTCCCATGGACCTATAGAACTATTTTTACCCTTCACTATCATCGTTCTTGCAGTTATGGCAGGGAAAGATTCTGCCTGGGTGGTTCTTGGCCTGCTAAGATAATTGACCATCTCCTGGGTTAATTTGTAATTTTCCACTTCAACATATCCATCTTTTTCAACTAGTGTCATATTAACATGTACTACAGGCACTTGTTTTGTAGAATTTCCTATACAGCCTGAAATTATCATTCCTGAAAGGAAAAACAACATCAAAATTGATTTCGATTTCATATTCACCTGAATATTTGCATTACAGACTCAACCAGATTACTTATAATCTGCCCGATTGTCGGGTATTCCTTAACTGCTACTGCTTCAGGCCTGGTCGATATAGGACTTATTATTGTATTATTCCCAACATAGTTTTTCGCAAAATCCCCATGACATGTCTCACACATTTTTTCCAGCCTTTTACCATGAACTACATGCGGATCGCCTGAATGACAGTCTGAGCATTTCGTTTTTAGTGGCTTTTGGATTGTACCATTCTCATAAGTATGGCAGGTCATGCATGCCTGTTTGCTCATTATCCTGTGGAAATCAGCCGCGGTGACATTTGTTCCTTCCTTCACACCAACATGGCATCTGATACATACAATATCCTTATGGATATCGAAAATCTGTTTCATATCAACATTAAATTTATCTTCTACATTTTTCGGCCTGTAATCATGACATTTACAGCCAGAGGATATCGATTGGGCTTTATCAGTACTCAACAGGGTATAATGACAGGGTATACAATAGGCGCCAGGATGCCATTTATCAGTTAATCCGTCCCTATATTCCGGTCTTTCATATGCATTTACTGATATTGCCAGAGACGAAACTAAAATTACTAAGACAGACAATATCAAGGTTCTCTTTATTAGCTGACATTCCCTGTTTTTTTTTGTAACGAATTCTTTCAACATGTAGGAAACCCATTAATAATTCATTTTCTGAAGTTCAATTTTCTTATAACCAGGAAGAAAATAATAAACATATATACTTCAAATCCGGGTGAAGATTTAGGTGTTTCGGATGGAACATTTGTCTCAATACTTTCAGGACTGGCGGATTTTTGGGGGACGGAAGTTATTTTAACAGAGGAAGATTCCATTTTCAATGGCTCTCCCACTTTTATTATCAGTTGAGCCGAAGTGGCATTTTGTGTATATCGTTCATCCTTATACATGATCTTGTCAAGGATTGTTGCTCTTGCTGGCGGAAGAATAAAACTTCCTGTGCCGGATGCAAAGATCAAATAAGAAAATGATCCCGAAATTCCAGGATGAAGTACCATAGTATCTGAAATATTATCGTATGTTTGGTCCTCTGAAGCCAGGGAATAATTTACCGGGATAGTATCAATAAGTTTTACAATTGCAGTGGCATCTCCCATGTTTTTAGCCTCTATTGTTATATTGATTTTTTCACCTTTTACAGGATCATAACTACTTGCAGATTTCAACAAAACCACATAAGGACCGCCGACAATCAATTTGACGGGTTTCTTATTGTAATCCAATGTTCCCTGATATTCAATAATGGAACTTCCAGGTAAGAAAAAGTAAGTTCCGGGTTTTTGGGGTTTTACCATATATGATATTGTTTTTTGTTCAAATGGTTCCAGATTAAAATTCCATGAAAGATTCGTGTTTATTGGTTCAATCCCAGGCGGAAGACTTTCAGTTAAATTTACATTATCAATTTTATAACTTCCATTGTTCTTGATAGATAGGGAAACTATTGCAATGTCACCCATATATACTTTTTCCGAAACATATTTTATAAGCTCAATTTTATTATCAAACGGAGGTACTACCTCGATAAATGCTGAATCAGCTGCACGATGTGCCTTTCCAAATATATCATAACCTACAGCCTCCATGGAAATCGATATTAACTTTCTTTCCTCTGTGTACGGTGCCTGGAATCTGACAGTGATCACATCTGATTCGTTCCCTGCACCCAATTCAAGTATTTCATAATTTAATTTTTCATTATACAGCACAGGCATCGAGGTATTGATTTTTAAAATCATATCTTTTAGCTTGGCCTTACCTTCGTTCCTGATAGAAAAATTTATTGGGATTTCCGAACCCGGAATATAAGTACGCCTGACAATTGTTCTATTTTTGATTTCTATCCCTTTTGGAATAATTGACAATTTAATTGAAGGACTTCCCTTTACTCTCGTCTCTATCTTTACCCATTGATCCACAGATACATTCAATCCGAGATTTGCGCCTATGTTCCCCCTGACTTCCTGAAGGTCAATAATTGTAATATTCATCCTGTCATCAACCACAAAATAATCATTAATTCTTGTAAGATTTCTTGTCACAAAATTTCCTTTTGCATCAAAGACAGTTATCAATGCTGAAAAATCATAGAAATCGGTTGCTTCTATCACATAACCTTCTCTTGTAAAAGATTCTGTCATTCTCATTGTTTTTTCCTGAGGATCCACCCATTCCGGCTCCTCAGCAAATACCGGATAAATAGCTGAATAAAGTATAATTAATATTATAATTATTTTGCATATGGGTTTCATAAATTCACCTTAATTATATTTCCATTCAGGACATCATTCTCTGATATGTTGATAGAAATACTTGAATTGTCGTATCTCAGGTAATAATTCTTTAATAATCGTGTTTCGTAAGAGCTAACTGTGGAATATGGGACAGTGAACTCAAAATATCCCTTTTCATCAGCTTTTGCTTCCTGCAAATAATCGAATATTCGTTCCTGGTTTGTAATTATTTTTCCCGAAATAAAAGCAGTTCCATTTGATGATGCTTTTCCTGTAATTTTCGCTCCTTTTACATATTCAAATATTTTGATATTCCCCGTGGGTTTATCTAATAAGTTATAATATGCCTCTTTTGATTCGTATATCATCCTGTAATTATTAAGTCCATTCCCGTCAAAGACGTGCATTCTGGCATACATGGTTTGAAAATAATTATCATTCGGAAGGTTATACTTATCTAAATATGTTTCAAAATTTTTATCTGCAAAACTCAAGATCGTCATGAACGTTCCTTTTAATACGGGATGTCCGTTCTGCATGAACTTATTCAGACCCATCCTGCGGTCAACGACGACATATCTTGCTTTTCGCATATCCATTATCTTATTTGCAAGAGCTTCATCAGGTTCAATAAAAAACCTGGCAGCTTCATCCCCCCCTATCTGGAAATTATTGGCAACAACAGGGCGCTTTGAGATATATAAGATCCAGTTCCCGTAATCCCACCATGTCATAATTCCATATTGAGGAGGATTTCCCGGATCAGGAGTGTTCTCTCTTAACCAGATCAATGAATCATACCAGTCATCTGAAGGTTTGGGCGGGGACTGTGCCATGCTATACGCCAATACTAAATTTGGGATACAAAGAACCATGAGAATAAACAAAGCGATATGACCCGATTTCAGATTCAAAGCCCTGGAATTATAAATATTACTCATATTAAATGTGATCTTATCTATAAAAAATCCCGATAATATCGCAACATTCACTGCCAGCGTATAAGTGAAACGTCTCTGGAACAATGCAAGCACAAGGACGATCAATGTCCATATTACAAGAAACAATCTTCCTTTATCTATTCCTGTTCGATGATAATATAACAACAAGAAAAGTCCGATGATCGCAAAATAAAAACTAAAAGCAAATGAATACCACACAGGGTTACTGAAGAATTGCCATCCCAGGAAAAACCCGTCATATGTATAAAATAACGGCTGCGCCTCAACTATTTGTTTTAATACAGGTGCATCCCTGAGCAAATATCCTATGCCAGTTAATAAATTGTCATAGAAAGATGGCAAACTAAATACCAGTATTAAAAAGAATGAAGCGAACATAACTAGGATTATTGATGGAAATAAAAACCATTTTTGATCCTTCATTATCCTGGAAATAATTCCTAAAAAAAGTACTGTTAATGCACATAAAAATACAAATACCGGCTGAAAATATGAGAGCGTGCCTGCCTGGATATCCTTTTGCCATGGTGTCCAGAGATAAAAAAAGATAATCGTAACAAATGCGATCAAAAATGAAATAGTACCGGTTTTCAGAAGATAATTAGAATTAACATTTAATTTTTTATCCAGAACGAATTGAATGACTATATAGGATAATATTATCCCGATGAATATCGGAGCTCCGATCCATGTAAGAAATGATAATCCGATCATGATCCCGGATAAGATAGAAAATCTGTAGGAATCGTTTTTTAATGATCGTATAAAAAACAAATAAGCTAAAACCGAAATTAGAACCTCCGCAATATGATGGTCTGTAAATCCAAGAAAAGATATCTGGGCATGCGCAGGCATCACTGCAAGCAAAAGGGAACTGTAAATGGCGATTCGTTCATTAAAAATTTCTTTTGTTATATAATATACTGAAATTATTGAGAAAATACCTGAAATAACAGGAATAAATGCGCCTATCGTTTCAACAAGATGTATGCCGGGTTTCCCAAGACCTGCTATTAAAGATATTAGCGCGATAATTTGATCAAAGAGAGGCGGCCACCCCACAACAACACCGTATGGATAATTAATAAACGAATCAAAAAAGAATGTTTCAGGGAACGATTCAATATACGAAAATACCCGCCACATATGATAATATGGATCTGCTTCAAGAAATACTATCCTGCCCGGTTCAAATACCTGCGAAAAAGTAAAAAGCCTTACAATAAGACCTACTAAAAGTATCAAAAATAAGTAAAAGGGGCTATCAGGATTTAACTTTATTTTATTCCAAGTTGTCATTTTTCTTAATTCTATTCAAAATTACAATTACAATCAACGATATTAAACTAAGATAAAGTGAAAATCCCGGGGTTCCGATAGCAGGTGTTTCCTGAATTTCCGGAGGAATATATCTAACCGTACGAATCTCAGTTTTAATGTTTCCTGCTTTATCTACTGCCTTTATTGATACGATATTTATACCTTTAGAAAGTGTCAATGTTGCTTTCCAGTTTTCTGCGCCAGCATCGATACCATTTACTGTAACAATTAATATGCCGGCTGGGTCTTTTGCTGTGCCTGAAACGGTCAGTGTTTCAGAAGTGATATTTATGGGAATAGGATTTATTCTAAGTTCAGGAGGTATCAAATCCGGAGCAACTTTGGATATTGTTGTAGATTCAGGGACCTCTGTGCCAAAAGCATAAACATAACCGTCATTTGATGTAGCATATAACATATTATCCGATATTGCCAGGGATATTATTCCATTACCTGCATCATAACTGCTGACTTTAGTTCCTTTTTCCCTATCAATGGCATAAATAGTTCCATCCTTTGATCCTGCATAAACAATATCTTTTGTCACTATTGGCTGTGAATCAATCCATCCATCGGTTGCAAATTTCCAGATAATATCCCCATTATACATGTCCATTGCGTATAATGTATTATCATTAGAACCAACATAAACCGATTTTTGAAAAAGTGCAGGAGATGATTTTACTATATCATTAGTTTTTTTTCGCCATTTCAATTCTCCGCTATTCGAATCAATTGCATAAACATTGAAATCATTTGCTCCTACGAATACAATGCCGTTGATAATAGCCGGAGATGATGTGATGCTTCCGCCAGCCTGGTATTTCCATCTGAGATTTTTATTTCCTGCATCAAGAGCATACAGGTTATTATCATTTGAACCGGCATAAACCATGCCCTGTGAAATTGCAGGTGCGGATTCGATCCATCCACTGGTTGCATATCTCCAGTTTGTACTGCCATTGTTAATATATATCGCATAAATGTATTTATCAGATCCCCCATAGAGAATATTGTTATAAACAATTGGTGGTGAAGCCGTACTAAATCCGGTATTTGATTTCCATTTCTGGTTTCCATTATAATCTAAAGCGTAAATATTATTATCAAAAGAAGCTGCAAAAACCACCCCGTTTTTTGCTGCTGGAGTATAGACTTTTCCAAGAGTGGGAAACTGCCATTTTAACTCACCCTTAACAGCGTCTATAGCATACAAATTATTATCGTCAGAGCCTGCAAAGAGTATTCCTGCATCAATTACAGGTGCAGAAATTTCTGAATTCCCTATATGGTATTTCCACTTTAATTCCAGTGAAATTGGCGAACTATCTGAATAACCGCTATGCGCAAGATCTCCACCATAATTCTGCCAGTTCGCTGATACTGATGAAGGCAAGAAGATGAAAATAAGGCTCAAAATTAATAATTTATGAAGATGTGTGTATAAAGTCAAAATATTCACTTTCTTTTTCCTGCCGGATTTCTTTATCGATATAACTATGATGTAATGTATTAACAATTAGATTATCAAACATATAACCCTTATGATTTCACGAGACAGTTACATTATTTGTTGATATGATTTTTTCTTTGCGTACTGGTATGAATAAAATTAACAACTAACACGTACGAACTGAAACGAACTCCAGTAATTAGATTCTATCCCCGAATGCAAAATTGGGTTTGATGAACCTGATCCGGATATTGAGTTTCTCCCCCTTTTTTGCATCTTTTACGAAAACAACGAAATCATTGATCTTTGCGATCCCGTCCCCGCTTGCGCCTGTGTCCTCTATCGTTACAGCATATTCCCCGTTCATCCTGACCGCGTCTGTCAATAATTCCTTCCCGATAATATAGATCTCAGCGCTCTGCTGCCTGGATGCTTCGGGAGAAAAAGCCTGTACCTTTCCAAAAATCCCCCGGACCTTATTGAGAAAGTCCGGGAACATATCTCCCTGGAAGACTTTAACCGCAAAATTTCCTCCATTCTTTAGGATCTTTCTTGCGCACTCAAGAGCTGAAGTTGAAAGGTCAATAGAACGGGCATGGTCATAACTCCAGCTCCCTGAAAGGTTAGGCGCAGCATCGCAAATTACAACATCAGCCCTATCCGACTTGATCTTCTCCCTTATCTTTTCAATGGTTTTATCAAGGCGGATATCACCTTTTATTACATCCACACCTTCTATCTCCTCGATATCCAGAATATCCACACCTACAACTATTCCGCCGGAGAGTTCTTTTGCAACCTGGAGCCATCCTCCGGGCGCTGCGCCAAGATCAACAACAGTATCTCCTTTTTTGATTATCTTAAACTTTTCATTTATCTGTTTAAGTTTAAAAGCAGCGCGGGAGCGATAACCTTCATCCTTTGCTTTTCTATAGAAAAAATCCCTTCTGTCTCGCGGCATTTTATTAATCCTTTATTACTATTAATATTTTATTCTTTAGTTCCTACATATACCCACTGGTCATAAATGCCTTTGCTATCGGTATTATCAATTAATTGTCCCCTGATCCCATTTATTTCAAGTGCGTTTTTCAATATCTCTATCTCTTCTTTCTTATTTACAGTCAACAGGATCATTCCTTCGGATTTGAGAAGCTTCACTGATTCAGCCATCATTTTTTCCCATACACTTTTATTGAAAGGATATATCGTCCCAAGCATAAAGCCCACTATTGTATCAAAAGAATTTATATCGAAGAATTCTGAAAGCCTCGTGGCATCAATAACTATTGTCCTCTTCGGATCAAGCACACCATGTTCAAGCCCCTGGCATATCTGGCATTTATCATAATCGATAGATAGAGGATCATATCCCATATTATGGAGCGGCAGAGTGGACATCCCGTTCCCGCAGCATATTTCCAGTATGTTGCCCTCGAGTCTAGACTTATCAAGGATTCCTTTTAACCTGCCATTCCTGCTTTCAATATAAACCATATTATAGGGTTCTTTGTTTACATGGCAATTTTCACATAAATGCCTGTTAACAAGTTCGATGGAATAATATTCATTTACAGCTTCACTAAATTCCCGGACCGTTGTATTATACGAATTTTGCAGCTTCATATCTTTGACAATTCCGGAAAAAATCATGCTGCTATTATTTGGGATCGGCCTTGATGAAATTATATTTGTAAAAATTGCATGGAACGATTCTGATTCTTCGGATTCGGGATTAATAAGAACCAGGCCAATAATGTTATCATTTTCATCTTTTATCCCTGATACCAGGGCATCCGGGTCTTTCCTGATATTTCCCAGATACGCAAGTGTAAGCGTATTGTTTTTTAAAGAAGCAAAGCTTTCTTCAACAAAACAGACATTCTCATTTTCAGAAAGACATAAGATCTTGTGGATCAGCATCTAAATTTCAATTGCCTTCATCGGGTTCATCGTCACGATAGCTTGTATCCCCTATCATGGCTGCCCGGAGTGAATCTACCCCATCAAGCCATTCAGCCACAAGCCCGTCAGGAATATCCTCAAGGTCCTTATCTTTTATTTTCCCTCCCGCAAGTATATTTGCGCCGATCTCTGCAATATTTCCAAGGACTGCTCCCATATTCTCTTCTTTCTCAGCTTCTATTGCTTTTTTGATCAAAGGCTTGAGAGATTTTGTTTTTTCAAACGCTTTCTCTAAGTAACATTCACATGAAGCAAAAACACCCATTAGCGATAATTGAGTGGATTCGATCATCATATCAATATCTTCTGAAATGGGCTCAACCTGTTTCAGGACTATTTCCTTGATCTCCTGTATCTGTCCCAGTGAATCTTCTTTTGTGATCAAATTCTTATCAAATTTTGCAATAATTTTAAGGCATGCAAGGACAACATCATCTTCCATATTAACAAAGATCTCTCCTTTTTGCTGGTCATCGATCTTAAAACCGCTTCCTTTGACCTGTATTATCCAGTTCTGCCATCTTTCCTGCGTATAAAAGGGAATTACAATTTTTTGTACTTGCATGATACTCTCTCCATTGTTTTGAATAATATTTTAATTTATGGTCATTATTTGTCTTTTTCCGTTAATTCTGTCAATTTTTTCACTTTGCTGATCAATTCATTTTTCCCGAATGGTTTAGTTATATAATCGTCAGCTTTTAAAACATGCAGCCCAAGCAATTTATCGATATTCTGCGCTTTTGCTGTCAAAATAGCGATGGGAATGACTGGATCTCTTTCTTTCATTTTCCTGAAAACATCCCATCCATCCATGTCCGGCATCATGATGTCAAGAAGAACCAGATCGGGCCGTACGGTAGCTATTTGAGCCAGGGCTTCTTTTCCGTTATTTGCAAGAATCGCTTCAAAACCCCCGCTCTCAAGTACCAGCTTAACAAGTTCTAGCGTATCAGGTTCATCATCCACTACAAGAACTTTTTTTGTTGAATTATCTGTGCTCATTATTTCACCCGTTTTGGCAATAAAATATGAAAGGTACTCCCTCTATTTTTACTTTCCGCCCATATTCTGCCATTATGCGCATCTATAATTTTCTTCGATATCCATAAACCCAATCCAGTACCGCCGAATTTTCGTTTGTCTGATGAATCCACCTGATAGAACCTGTCAAATATCTTTTTCAGCTTATCTTCAGGGATACCAATCCCGGTGTCGCTGATCGCAATATGGATTTTTTCGTTATCCATTTTTCCTTTTATAATTATCTCACCTGCGATTGTGAATTTAATGGCATTTTCCACTATATTTGAAAATACTTCTATTAATCTTTCGTTATCTCCTTCAAAGATCAGGGAATCAGGGATATCAATGGTTATGGGTATATTCTTACTAACTGCAATGTTCTTCATATCTTCGACTACACCTGTGATAAGTTCATTGATCACTATCTTTTCTCTAGTGAGTTGGAGATCGCTTGAGTCGATTATCTGGGTATCAAGAAGTGACCTTATCAGCCTGTATAATCGTTTTGAATTCCGGAATATGATTTCAATTTTATGGCGTTGTTTTTGCGTCAAATCCTCTTCCAGCATTAATTCAGTGTATCCCATAACAGATGTGAGTGGAGTTCTAAGTTCATGAGATATACTTGAAAGAAAATTATCTTTGATTTTATACAGTTCCTGGAGTTTTGAATATGTTAATTTAAGTTCTTCATAAGAGTCTTTAAGTTCTTCTTCAAGTTTTTTCTTTTCAGATACATCCTTGATAACAGTTATGATCTTTTCAACAAATCCATTCTTGTCCTTAATGGGTATTTTGCTGGTACTTGTATATATTATTTCATCATAATATTGTATTTTTTCCTCACTTTGAAAAATTTCTCCGGTTTTAATAACATGATCATATTCCTGATCGACATGTTTTTTCTTGAGGAATGGAAATAAATCGTAAAGATTCTTATTTATGACATCCTCTCTTTTAATCCTGCCAAGTTTTATTAATTCATCATTTACGGCAAGGATCCTCATATTCCTGTCAACAACATGCAGCGCAAGATTTATATTATTCAGGATCTCATCGTTAAATTCTTTAAGATATTTTATATTATCATAGAAACTTATATTCTCTATAGCCACACCGATCTGGTTTCCTATAGCGGAGAAAAGTTCTTTTTCCCTGCCTGAAAAAATATGATTTTTCTCGCTGGTGATCTTAATTATCCCAAAAACTTTATCTTTTGATTTAAGTGGAATAACTGCATAAGAATAATAAACATCCTCTGTCGGTAAATTATTTTCCTTACCTTCAACGATCAGTACTTCATTTACCTTCCTGGGTTCAAAAGGATCATTGCATTTTTCACCCTGATGATTTATCAGGGTAAATTTCCCGGTTTTGTCGTCAACCAGATAGGCATCTCCATATTCCATATTTGTTAATTTCAGGATATTTTCAAGTGATTTTGATACTATTCTATCAATATCAAATGCTTCACTGATATTCTTTGAAATTTCATTTAACACCGTAAGTTCACGATTTCGAAGCAATATTTCATTTTCAAGACTTTTGTGCTGTGTTACATCCCTTATTACCATTATAATATTTGGATTTCCCTTTTTATCGATGAACAGCGATGAATTTATATCAAGGATTTTTGTCCCGGAATTGAATTTGCTCTCTTGCATGAATCGTATCGGCTGTCCCGTTTGCAATAATCTATTGATCGGGCACTCTTCCATTTGAGAAGGTAACGTTTCGAAAATCAATTCATGACATGTTTTTCCTAAAACCTCCTTTTCACTCATTCCCGTCATTTTCAAGAAAGAGCTGTTCATTTTAATGATCTCATGGTTAATATTCATAACAATAATTCCATCTTCAATACTGTCGAACAATGTTTCCAGATATTTTTCTGCATTTTCGGTTTTTTCTTTTGAGGTGATAAGTTCCTTGATCTTTTGATCAAGGGTAGAAGACATATCATTAAATGTTCGTGCAAGTTCCCCCATTTCATCATTGGAACCTACTTCTATGTTCTGGTCAAGAATACCTTTATTTATTCTTTTTGCCCCTTCATTAAGTCTTATGATAGGCTCCGTCAATCGTTTTCCAATAAAATAGACAAAAATTCCACCAAGCAGCACGGCGCAAATAGCCAAAAACATGATTTTTCGTGATGCATCAAGGATTTGTGCTCTTACCCTGTTTTCTGATAATCCTATATGTACATATCCTATATTTTTAAAAAGCGGTGCATCAAATTCATGTATGATTCCCTTTTTAGTGTCTATTATTTCTTCCTTACTGGCATTTTCAGGTTTGGCATAATCTAATAAGGCTTTTGGGAATCCGCTTTCAAACGTATGAACAAGCACAATTCCCTGCGAATCCGCCACAAATATATATTCGATCTCAGGATAGCTGTTCTTTGCATTATTTACTGTTTTACTCACCTCAACAAAATCATTTATAAGAAAATTATCTGAAATTTCCGAAGCAAGGTTATTTGCCAATAAAAAACCTTCATTCCTGAACTCTCCTTCGATTATTCCAGTTTGTATATCCTGGATCACAAAATTTGAACCTGCAACGATCAAAAAAATAATTGCCAGCATGGATATTATGAGCCGGCCGCGAAGGCTGCTCATTTTATTTGTTTCCTCATTTTCCTGATCGAATCATAAGCATTATCTTCGAGATATACGAACCTGTTAACCTTGACCAATGAAAGTATTCTCTTTCCTTCTTCATCCTTATCCATATTCAAAAAAACATTCCTGAGTTTTTCCTCCAATAAAGGATTTATATCCCTTGAAACAACGACCGGGGGGATACCGAAAGATGGTGATGTTTCAATGATCCTCGTTTTAGCTATTATTTCAGGGCGCGTTTCTTTCATATACTCATAAACCAGGCTATCCACGGCTGCTCCTTCTGCCAGTTGCTCAGCTACTGCAATTATGGAATTATCGTGACTGTATGTATAAAACCAATTATTTCTTCCCTGCCCGTCAATTCCAAAGAAAGAGTCTGGCGTTTCATTAATAAGGAAAAGCCTGTATGTCGGATAAAGTTTTCCTGAATTTGATAACGGGTCAGAAAATGCAAATTTCTTGCCTCTTAAGTCGATCAAATTGGTATAATTGCTATCGTTATGGACAATTATATATGAATGATATGTTGTATTTCCATTAACTTCAGGCGCAACAAGGATCTTCATCCCGAATTCCGAGTTTCCATCAATGTATGCCCCCCCACAAACAAAAGCAAAGTCAATTTCATTGTTTTTAATAAGTTCATTTATTTCCTGATAACTTCTTCTCTGTATTATTTTTACATCAACACCCACAGATCGGGAAATATATTGGATCATTTCGTTATAATATTCATATGATTCTTTTGGGGAAACTACCGAAGCGATCGCCACATTAATTGAAGAATCATTCTTTATGGTTTCAGGCTCCTGAATTACATTAAGGTCTATTTTTTCGGTTTTATCAATACAACCTGATATTAATAAAATAAGGATTATAGATATTATAGATATTACAGATACATATTTCATTACGATTAACCTCTAAATAATTCTATAATTAACCAGCCCCAGTATCTTATTGATGCGATAAGACCCAGAGTAAGTCCGATTGAAAAAAAGACATATCCATAAAAATCCGTATATTGCATTCTTATAGATAATATCGTTATGATAGAAGCAAATAATGAGAAAAATATTGCAAGATAATAAAGATAATAATACTTTTTCAGTCCCATGACATTGCCCAATCGTTTGCTTATGACGCTCAGAAAATATAGTATAAAAGCGAATAAAAGAAAAGCTGCGACATCAAGAATGTCAAAATAGTCTGTCATTTTACCCTCACCATTATTCTGTAAAGGTAATAAGTAGCAATGAAAGAGATAAATACCCCGATAAATTCCACAAATTCACTTTCAAAGGTATTAAATGAATACAAATTAATGACTACAGCAAAAAGGAAAATTATCGGAACAAAATAAAAATAATAAAAAGTCTTCACTCCAAATTTCTTTTGATAAAACATGGCTATTGCAGCTATGAAAATCATGATAAAACTCGCAATTATCCATGAATAAATTTTAATGATTTGCTCAAGTGATGTTTCAATCATAAGGTTATTTCTTAAAGGCTTCCACAAAAGCCTGAGATGGAATCTTAATAGGATTGCCTGATAATAAACCTGAGTATTCACTGAAAGGCAGCTTGATTTCAGCTCCATTTTTAGTGATGACGATTTCCCTTATCTCCTTATCATGGTCGCTTCCCTTCATCTTAAGTACTGATATGGCTTTTCGCATCTCGCTTTTTATCTCTACATACCGAAGCAGTATAACTGTATCCAGAAACGGGGAGATACCCATCCCTGTGATCTGTGTTGCTCCTGTCAGGTTTGAAGTCTCATTCGTATAGACTGCCGTTATATTCTTATTCTTTAAGATGCTACTGACCGTCCCCATATATTCAGGTAGTTGTGCATATTGGGGTAACATTCTTTGTAGCCTTCCTGTTCCATCCAACAATAAACGTTTAGCTTTTATAGTGTCAATTGTCTCTTCAATCTTGAGCGCCAGTTCATATGCATCATATTCAAGAGGAGATATTATTTTCAGTAAGTTTTTATTTTCAAATTCCTCCAGGTTCCAATTGAACATTTTAGAATTTTCACGGATCTGCTCCATGTCTTCTTCAAAAGAAACTATTATACCAGGTTCATTTTTTAAGAGGCCATCTATGATGAATTGTATTCCAAGTATTGTCTTCCCTGTTCCACTTGAGCCGGAGATCAATATTGAAGAAGCACGTATGAAGCCTCCACCAGTCATTTTATCCAGTCCCTTTACACCGGTTGATATTCGTTCATTGAAAACAGATTTCCTGGCTATCGGGTGTATTCTGGGGAATACCATAAATCCATCTTTATTGATCTTGCACGAATGTTTACCCCCCTGGATTTCCTGTCCCCTCATTTTGAGCACATTCAGGTATCTGATATTTTTTTCATAAAATGGCTCATTGCTGATCTGGATTATACCATCGACCATATAACTCAGTGTACTCTTGATAAGCTCCTCCCCTGCAAATTCCCCGGTTAACAGGACAAGGGAATTCCATCCTTTCATGCTGGTAAAAAAATCATAGTAAAACTGCCGCTGTGATTCGCCATCCAATCCATAAGCAAATACGTTCACAGGGTCAATGACGATCCTGTCAGGCTTGATTATTTCAATATTCTGTTCCATTTCCTTAATGATCGCTTCAGAACCCTTGTGAATGATATCGATATCTAGAGGCACATACTTAACATTACCTTTTGCAAGAAGTGAAATGTTATAGAAAGAGAATTGTGACATGAAGTTATTGATCATGGCAATGGGCTCGGAAATTGCAGTTATGTACATGCAGATTTCGTCATTTTTTGCAGAGTTAAAGATTGATTGCATTACCAGTGTTGTTTTTCCAGTCCCTGCAGTACCTGCTATCAATACAATTGAGGGCCTAAGGAAACCTCCATTAAGTACTTTGTCAAGACCATTTACTCCTGTTGTGACCTGCTTCATGACATGCTCATTTTATGATTTGAGACTATAACAAGTTTTCTATATCTTTCCTATTTAACCACACGAAAGAAACATCATCCAATAATATTTCTTATCTGCTCAGATGCTTTTGTCATTTCAATTAAAACCAATCCAAGACTTGCATCTGGTTTTGTCATGACAAGGAGCAATGCTTTTGGCCCAGCACCTGTTCCGATTATTCTCCCGTTATTTGATTCAACAATTATTCTTTCAGGAATGCCTTTGCCAAGTTCTGTTGTTGCTGTTTCCGCCGCTCCTATCATGGTAGCTGACATGGCCACAAAGGTCTCAGCATGCTGCTTTTTACTTATGGTCGAACAGATTAGCAAACCATCCCTGCTTGCCACAGCCGATTCTTCAACACCCCCGATATTATTGATATTTTTCAGGACTTTTTCAAGCATTTCTATTGTTGTCATATTATGTTAAAATTACTTTATTTTAATGATGTTATTTAAATCATGCAGATTTCAATTAATACATTATCATTATGTACATATCGAATCTGGCATATTACTGTTTATGATTTAGATATATAAGAAGATTGTTATCCAGACAATATTGCTTTAATTAAGCAATATTGCTATTAAATACAGACGTGATTTGGCAATCTATTTAAGCATGTATCTTATTAATCATATTGCTTCAATTAAGCAATATTTCAATTGTTAAATTACGTATAGACTATGGGTGTGTTGATTTAGATGACAAAATGAAGTAAGGTGACAAATATATGAATAACAGGGATATGCTCCATCTAACAGCCTGCTCTGATCTGCGAAGGAATATCCTTATCAGCATGATTGAGCAAGATAAATCGCTGGGTGATCTGCGGGAGGGGCTGAAAATAAGTTCAACTACGGCCCTGCATGCATTAAAAGAGCTTGAAAAAAATAACCTGACTTTTCAACAGAAAAATAAAAATTATGCGCTCACAAATACAGGAAGGATTATAACCCTGAAGCTTGTGGATTTTAGTAATGCTGCTGAGGTAGTGAGGAAGCATGAACGGTTCTGGCTTGATCACGATATAAGTGGGATTCCTGAGCATTTGATGGAGAAGATTGGGTGGTTGAAAAATTCGAATTTAATTCAGATAAATCCTCTGGATATAATTAAAACACATAGCTCTTACCTTAACTCTGTACAAAAAGCAAAATGGATCAAAGGCATCTCCTCCATATATAGCCCGGATTATCCTGATATTTTCAAACAACTTGTACTAAATAAAATAGACACGAGTCTGATATTGAATGATGAAGTTTTTAATAAAATCACGGAAACTACTGGAAGAGTGAATCTCGATAACGCAATCATCAACTATAGACTTGAATTTTTAATAACAAAAGAAAATTTAAAATTGGCTTTTACGGTCACTGATTCATTTTTTTCTATAGGATTATTCAATAAAAATGGAATATATGACACTGCTTTTGACTTAATTTCTACCGATAATCTCGCAATTCAATGGGGGGTTGAACTATTTAATTACTATAGAATCAAAGCAATGAAATATGAGGTAAGAATCTAAATCAATTGCAGTAGTTTAATTCTGGGATATTTTTCAAGATAATTCTGCATCCAAATAAAGGAGGATAGACAAGGAGGAATTATCTGATTATAAGATTCATCATTCATGAAATTTTTAATAATATCTGATAAATTTTTTTCATTTTTGATTTCAACATCATTATTCTTAGCGATAAGCGGATCATTTAAAATTATTTTTTCCGGTTTATTATTCAATATATTCTCTTTAAATATTGTTTTGATAACTTTCTTAACTATATTTAGCACTTATGGCTTAAATAAATTAACAGATATAAAAGAAGATACAATAAATAATCCTAAAAGAGCAGATACAATAAAAAAGATTGGTGTTTTTTTCAAATTCTCTGTTGCGATATCATTTATGTTTTCCATAATCCTGGGGCTTTTGGAGAATATTACGACACTTCCTGTTATCCTGTTACCTTTATTTCTTGGAGCCCTCTACAGCGTGAAATTGAATAGTAATCTGCCCCGTTTAAAGGATATAACAGGCGTAAAAAATATAACTGTAGCTTTATCGTGGTCGGTAGGCACGACCTTTCTTCCAGTAATTTACCTTTCTGAAAAAAAAATTATATCGGTTATCCTAATCTTTTATTTATTTTTCCTTAAAAGCTTTATAAACAGCATTCTATTCGATATTCGCGATATTGAAGGTGACAAAGAAAGCAATATAAGAACGATACCAGTTTTTTTAGGGAAGGATAAAACAAAACGACTTTTACTAATCCTTAACTCAACCTTAATACCATGGCTTATTTTTACCTATTATAAAGGGTTTTTTCATAAATATCTCCCTGTTTTAATCTTCCTTATTTTATATGGATATTGGTATATTCTGCATTTTTCTAAAGATAGTATAAATAGAGGAAAAATTATGGATTTGCTTATCGATGGTGAATTCACTATTATTGCCATCTTTGCTTTGACGATAGGCAGTATAAACTCCTAAAACAGAATTTTTTGTTTTCCACTTATTCAATGTATATAGCTGGTCTCATCGGGATTGCATGCTTGCTTTTCCCCTGCGGATCGTATTCCGGCTTGTCAGCATTATTTATCTCGATATCGCATCCTATCTCGCAGCTTAAGAAAGCCACAGCTTCATAAAGAGCTTTTGTTTCATCAAAATCCACCTCGGTCAGGGAGTTCATCAATTCTTTTTCCATCCCCTGGACATCAGTGATTATCTTTTGCGCAAATTTCGGGACCTCTTTTGCAAACGGCTTCATTAAAGGATCGCTCATGAGTGCATTCATGAGAGTTTTCATATCAAGAACATTATCTTTTTTCATCATGATAGCTTTTACCAGGACCTTTTTCTTCCAGGAAGCTGCAGTATATAGAACTACTCTTTTTGGTTTAATTCTAATGAGCCTGATTATTTCCTCAATATCCCTCAGTGTATTACCCGTTATTTCTTCTGCAAGTTCTGCGCCCCTGTCAATTAATGAAATATCCGCTTCAGGAAACTTATCCAATGAAATGAAATCCTTTCCGGATCTTTCATGGATTTCCTCACAAATATGAGGTGTAAATGGCGCCATTAATCTGATCCAGACATCTATGACATCTGCTTTTACTGCAATACCTCCACGCCGTTCATACCATTTCATGTCATTCATCATATGATAAAAAGCATTATGCACCGCTCTTCTAATCTCCATTTTATTCAGGGCATCAGTAGTTTCTTTTATCCTGTATTGTAATTTACTGAGCATCCATTTATCTATGAACTTCAACTCATAATTTCTGGTATTCTGGTCATAGGGCGGACAATCAAATGCCATTTTATAGAACCTTTCAAATTGCTTTCTTGTGGATTCAATATCAGCAGATCTCCAATCTGCATCCTGGACATGCTCGGCCGTGCTCAGGATATAAAGACGTGTGATATCAGCGCCGTATTCTTTTACAGCGGATTTTAATGTGAGGATAGGCCCTTTTGATTTACTCATCTTTTGCCCTTCAAGTGAGACAAAACCATTGATGGCAATAGCACGCGGCCAGTGGATCTTTGGAAATATAGCTACATGATGGAACAGGAAAAACAACAGGTGATTCGGGATAAGGTCTTTCCCGGAAGAGCGAAGGTCAACAGGGTACCAGTAAAGGAAATCCTGCCTTATACTATTGATCGTGCTTTCATCGATCCCTGTAATTGAGGCTACACTAAGCGCAGTCCCTACACCAAGGAAACAATAATTGAAAAACTCAGCTTTTAATTGTTCGGGTTCAAATTCATCAAGGTATTTTGCAATAATATAATATCCCATATAGATAGTTGAATCGCCCAACGATTCTATCACCCATTCCGGATCCCACGGAACCCTTGTTCCAAGCCCTTTTCGACGCGCACATGCTTTATCTTTCAGCCAGTCTATCTTATTTTCAAATTCCACTCTTAATTCAGGTGGTATTATTTGCATATTTCCAAGGCATTCATAAACCTGTTCTTTCCATGAAGGATCTGAATAATTCAGGAACCACTGGTCCTTTACCAATTTTATAACACACGTGGTGCCGCACCTGCATATTACCGGCTGTTCGCTGAACTCATAGAATATGTCTGCTATGCCCTGTTCAATAAAGTCGTGGGTAAGAACATCTTTAATTTTTGAGACTGCCATTCCTGCATATTTCCCGGTTGCCTCTGTAAGAACGCCTCCGTGGAATTCCCGCCTGTAAACGAGCTTTGTTGCTTCTTCTGCTTTTGGGTCGTTCTGGTCTTTTACTTTTAATTCGCAAACCGCATCCACAGCAGGATATTTTCCGTATTCCGGTACTTTTATGAGCGAAATGAGCGGAATTGAGGAGACATCTTCTGTAATTGCGTATTTTGAGAGGTCTGCCCCTGCAAGATCGCGAAGTGCAAGGTAATCATATGGGGCATGTGCAGGAACACTCATTACGATACCGCTGCCATTTTCCGGGCATACAAAAGATGCCGGCAATATCAAAACAAGGGAACCGGTAACAGGATTTGTGACTTTCTTACCGATCAGTTCTTCGCCATCGATCTCCCCGATCAGTTCCACTTTCTTATCTGTGAATTTGAGTTTATCATAGGCCTCTTTACTTACTATCCATGTCTCATCATTTACCCTGGCCTTCACATGAAGAATTCCCGGATTGACCCACAGGTTCGTTACCCCGAATACGGTCTCAGGGCGAAGCGTGGCGCAAGGGAGGATGTCACCCCCAAGCCTGAATTTAATCAGGGTATAATCAATGATCGTGGCATCCTCGCCTCTTAAGATATCATGGTCCTCAACCGGATTTTCATCATGCGGACACCATCTGACAGGATGCGCCCCTTTTACAACCCTGTTCTTGCTGCGAAGCAGGTTGAACTGCCAGGTTATCATTTTCTTATAATGGGGGTCAGTTGTTGTGAATTTTCTTCGCCAGTCAATAGAAAATCCTATTATTTTCATAGCAGCTTCATCTTCTTTGCTGAAGAATTCAACGATCTGTTCAGGCGTCTGGATAGTGTCAAGTATCTCAAGCGGGATCTGATGGAGCTGATTATATACACGCATAGTCTCAGGATCTTTTTTTGCTATCTGTTCAGCAAGACCTACGATTGGCGTTCCTGTTGCATGAAAACCCATCGGGAAAAGGACATTATATCCAACCATGCGTTTATACCGTGCAATTACATCGCCGATCGTAAAAGTCCTTGTATGCCCTGCATGAAGATTACCGTTCAAATATGGATACGGGATCGTAATGAAAAACTTTTCACGATCATCAGGTTCAGGCTCGAATATCCTGGCTTCGCTCCATTTGCGTTGCCATTTTTCATCTATTTCATGTGGATTATACCATTCTTTCATTATTAATTCTTCACTTTGCACAACTTATTAGTAAAAAGCTTTAACGGTTTAATTGAGGAAAAGGTTTTCACTTATCGTTGATTTCCGGATGTTTTGAAATATTGCTCAACTCAAGCAACAGTGGAACATTCAGGAATCTTTATATAATATTGATTGAAACTATACATAACAAGTGGGAAAATGGTATTAGTTATGAATGCGAAAGAAAACTACTCGCTTGGTATTAAGGAATTAGATGAAGTAATAGGTGGGAAAAAATGGCTCCAATGAGGCCTCCTATGTGTGGGAAGAGGTTATATTGAATCATATAATGCAGAGGCAGTGATGGGGGAAAAGATTCATTATGCGGGACCTAATTATAACGTCCAATGAAAACAATAATGGAGACATTTTACGAAAAGATCGAAGCAGATGGGAGATAGTCCAAGATTTACTTAAGGTAACAAAGGAAGAGAAGAAGGCAAAAAAGACCAGGATCATGCACAAAGCATATCTTGATTGGAGGAATTTCCAGAGATACTTTGGTTTTTTATTAGAAGAAGGATTCATAGAAAATTGCGATTCAAATTGCTATGCGCTCACAAAAAGAGGAGAGGAAATGATCAAAAGACTGGACCAGGTCGATGAAATGTTAAGTGGGAAGGTCTAAGAATCGAAGACCCTTGCTTGTTATTTTTAGTTTCAGGTTTTCTTTATTGATGAAGGATTGTTCATGCAAGAAAAGGGCGATCTCCTTCAGCTGATGCGTCGAGACAGGAATTTCTTTGTTTATTTCCTCAAGCTCATGCCATTTAGAATCTCGAAGTAATATAAGTATTTTGTCCATAAGTTTTTTGTCCATAAGTATTTTGTCCATAAGTTTTTTGTCCATAAGTTTTTTGTCCAAATAAATAATTATTATGATAATTGTGATGTCTATTATTTAAAATATTGGTCGTGTAGAATGATTGGCTAAAATTCTTATTCTCTCATGAAAGGAGATTACTTCTGATTTTCTTAAATGGCGTTGTTTAGCATCCTCCGCAAAAGCAGGATGATGCACTGGTATATGAATCACACCTTCTACTTCCAGTCTCAACCGGTTCAATCTCCTTTTTAAGCTTAGGGAATTTTGAGTCTTCAATTAGTTCTGAGGTCAAAAGAGAGCCTATTCATAAAAAAGAAGAAGGATGATCAATAAAAAACTAAATAAACTATGTATAAAACTCTTATAACTAAAAAAACCTTCGATTCATTTATTAGAAGTAAATGAAATGGTAAGGAAGATCGTAAACATAATGGTTAAACAAATTTTCATAAAATTATGTGAGGAAAAAATATGAACGGAAAATGGACAAATCATGTATTGTTAGCAGTATTGGGAATTCTTGTTTTACTGCTCAATACCAGCCCGACATTAGCATATAGCAATGGAATGACGAAACAGGATTTCGTAAACTTCATTAACGGAAGAACCATAAATTTTGACGCAATGCATCATGGAGGGTGGAACGATGAAACTCCCGATATATGGATAACTCCGGGGACTTACTCTATGGCTTATATGCACATAAATAGTGCTGGAAAATTGTGGTATATTAGTATATCTTCTAAATCTTCTAATATTATAATATATGGAGACGATAGTTCGAACATATTAACTGATACAATTCCAGATGATGTGTTTACTGCAGCAACAAATGCACTTGCTCCTTATCTTATAACAACATATATAGCCCCTAAATCAGCGCCAGTTCGTTATATAGCCCCTGCACCAACGCCAACTCCTTATATAGCCCCTGCACCAACACAACAAAAGACAAAACAGGACTTCGTAAATTTCATTGGTGGAAGAAATATAAATTATGATGCAATGTATTATTCATTGCCAAGCTCAGCACCATCCAATACATGGGCACATCTATTCAATGGAGGAGGGTATATAATTGTACCGAGCACTGGGGGATCGTTGTTTATTCATTTAGCTTGTTATAATCCAGCCAGCGACCCGAATCAATGTATATCTTATCAAGATCTATCCTATCAAGACCGAATTATTTATCTTGCCACAATCCCAGCCGATGTG